>NZ_KV796919.1:795-1270 GCF_001809305.1 Staphylococcus sp. HMSC072H03 | reverse complement strand
GATCCCTTCAGCCGGACTTGGGTATTCCTCCACATTTTATAGGTAAATTGCTATTAAATTATTAGATGGCGGTCTCGACGGGAATCGAACCCGCGATCTCCTGCGTGACAGGCAGGCGTGTTAACCGCTACACTACGAGACCAAATACGGAGGAAGAGGGATTCGAACCCCCGCGAGCCGTTAAGCTCCTGTCGGTTTTCAAGACCGATCCCTTCAGCCGGACTTGGGTATTCCTCCAAAATTATATGGACCTTGCAGGACTCGAACCTGCGACCGAACGGTTATGAGCCGTTAGCTCTAACCAACTGAGCTAAAGGTCCAAATTTTAATTCTACAACTAATAATTAGTGGCGGTGGAGGGGATCGAACCCCCGACCTCACGGGTATGAACCGTACGCTCTAGCCAGCTGAGCTACACCGCCGTTATATAGTTTGTAAATGATTTAAATGGTGGAGACTAGCGGGATCGAACCGC
>NZ_KV796919.1:0-695 GCF_001809305.1 Staphylococcus sp. HMSC072H03 | reverse complement strand
AGGCGCTCTCCCAGCTGAGCTAAGCCCCCATAATAAATTTTAAATTTCCTATCGGGAAGACAGGATTCGAACCTGCGACCCCTTGGTCCCAAACCAAGTGCTCTACCAAGCTGAGCTACTTCCCGTAAGAGAACGCGCCCGATAGGAGTCGAACCCATAACCTTTTGATCCGTAGTCAAACGCTCTATCCAATTGAGCTACGGGCGCAAAATAATAATGCCGAGGACCGGAATCGAACCGGTACGGTGATCTCTCACCGCAGGATTTTAAGTCCTGTGCGTCTGCCAGTTCCGCCACCCCGGCAAAATAATGGAGCGGAAGACGGGATTCGAACCCGCGACCCCCACCTTGGCAAGGTGGTGTTCTACCACTGAACTACTTCCGCATATGCGGGTGAAGGGAGTCGAACCCCCACGCCGTAAGGCGCTAGATCCTAAGTCTAGTGCGTCTGCCAATTCCGCCACACCCGCGTATACATGTGAGCCATAGAGGATTCGAACCTCTGACCCTCTGATTAAAAGTCAGATGCTCTACCAACTGAGCTAATGGCTCTTAGATGGTGCCGGCCAGAGGACTTGAACCCCCAACCTACTGATTACAAGTCAGTTGCTCTACCAATTGAGCTAGGCCGGCTATTAAATTGAATGGTGGAGAATGACGGGATCGAACCGCCGACCCTCTGCTTGTAAGGCAGA
>NZ_KV796918.1:557-30374 GCF_001809305.1 Staphylococcus sp. HMSC072H03 | reverse complement strand
AAATGGTTCAGGACAGAGTCGAACTGCCGACACATGGAGCTTCAATCCATTGCTCTACCAACTGAGCTACTGAACCTTAATCATAAGTCAAAAGTAATGGCGGTCTCGACGGGAATCGAACCCGCGATCTCCTGCGTGACAGGCAGGCGTGTTAACCGCTACACTACGAGACCTATAAAATTATGTATTGCGGGAGGCGGATTTGAACCACCGACCTTCGGGTTATGAGCCCGACGAGCTACCGAACTGCTCCATCCCGCGCCAATATTATTAGCACTTCAAATGAGTACTTAATTAATATATCATTTAAGCCACTGTAATGTCAACACTTTTTTAAAATAATTTTTACAATACGTTAATTATAAATTTAAATAATTATGAGATAATTATTTTTTAATTAGTGCTTTTTTCAATACTTTATTAGTATATATATTAACACCTATATAGTCAATAAAAATTATAAATTAATTTGTGTAAAAAAACGCTACACTTAAAAAATTTTATTTTATGGGATAATTTGGGTATAAAATCTCATAATTATTATTACTCTTTATATTACTATTTGATACTTTCCCGCTCTAACATTATTGTGTCATATATTTTTGCATTTTTTCTTGTAATTCACTGAAAGAAACAAAGCCTTCTTCTTCTAGGAAGTGCCCTCCTTCTTCAACAATTCGAATTGATCCTCCTAAAGCTTGTAATAACTTTTCAGTTTCTTTATAAGATACATGTTCATCATCTTTTGAAGCGAGACCGTGAAAGTGTTTCACCTTTTTCTTAACTTCATCATAATCAATGGTAATATGATCTAAATTAACAGATTCATCGATGTCTTGAGCATCTTCTTTAAATCCAGCAATACTAAAAAAGCCTTCTATTGGACGTTTTAAATCTAATTGTTCAATAAATTTCAAAGCAGCGATTGAACCATAGCCATGTGTTACAACATACGTATCGGGATGATTGATTTTAATTTGTTGTTTCATAGTTTTTAGCCACATATCTAATTTTTTATTATCCGCTTTATCTAAATTAAACAATTGTACATTATATCCTTCGAGTGCTAAGTTATGTTTTAACCATTGATACCAATGATTTTGTGCATTTCCTATTTGTGAATGAACAATAATTACATCTGTCATTTTTTATTCTCCTTTTCTTCTTAATAATGACTATTTATTTTAAAATAAAGCACTTTAAAGAGACAAATGTAACCTCTAAAAAGTGCCTATTTACTATGCTTTATTTATAACTCGTCTATTAATTCTTCAACAGCATTTTTGCCTTGTTGAATACAATCAGGTAAACCTACCGCTTCAAAAGGTGCACCGGTAATGCGTAACCCGTTATATTGACGTTTTACATGATTTTGTATATTGCGAATTTGAGTCATATGACCGATATGATACTGTGGCATACTTTTTGGTAATCGATTCACTATGGTAAAATCTGGATCACCTTTAAACGTCATCATTTTACTTAAATCTCGACGTGCGATATTTACAATTTCTTCATCAGTATGGTCATCTACAACCGTATCGCCAGGTTTTCCTACATACGCACGTAATAATACTTTACCTTTTGGTGTAGTAAACGGCCACTTTTTAGTCGTCCAAGTACATGCAGTAATATCAGTATGACTGGTTCTTGCAATGACAAATCCAGTACCATTATAGGTATTTTCGATATTTTTCTCATCAAATGCAAATACAACCGTTGCAACTGTAGTAGAATCCATAGTATTAAAGTATTTAAATGCTGAATCATGATTAAACCATTTCATAAACGTTTGATGCGGTGTCGTAACAAGTAAACCATCAAACGTCTTTCGACTATTATGTGTAACAATCTCATAATTATCATTATGAATATGAATATCTTCTACTGGTGTATTATATTTGAAGTGTACACCTTTTTGTTCAACATTTTTAGCTAGTGCTTCAATAAATGAACTTAGCCCATGTCTAAATTGTTTGAATTGTCCTTTAGGAGCACCTGGATAAAGCTGACGTTTTCTTGTACGTTCGCGTTTTTCATCTTTCATTCCTTTAATTAAACTACCATATGATTCTTCTTTATACTTGAAATTAGGAAATGTACTCATCAAACTTAATTGATCAATATCTGTTCCATAAATTCCTCCCATAAGGGGCTCAATCAAATTTTCCAGTATTTCGTTTCCTAAACGTTTTCTGAAGAATTCACCAACCGAAATATCATTTTCTATTTTAATAGGCGGAATAACTAAATCTAATCCTGCTCTTAATTTTCCTAAAGGGGAAATTAAACGTGTTTTTAAGAAAGGTTTAATATCTGTTGGAATTCCCATAATTGATCCGCCTGGAATAGGATACAATTGGTTCTTAGCAAAAATGTAGGATTGTCCTGTTTGATTCGTAATTAAATCATCTTCAAGACCTATATCTTTTGCTAAATCTGTCATGATCGTTTTTCGACCTAAGTAGGATTCTGGACCAAGTTCAATAGTATAACCATCGCGTCGATAAGTTTGAATTTTACCTCCAGGTCTTGAAGTTGCTTCAAAAATAGTTACATCTATGTCTTCATTGTAATGTTTAAAATAATATGCACTGGCTAGACCTGTAATGCCAGCACCTATAATTGCAACTTTTTTACTCACAACATGTCCCTTCCTTTTTAAAAAACTGTTTTAATTTCGTCGACAATCGCACCTATAAATAATGGATTTGTATTAGGCATTTCTGGTCGATAGTAATTAGCACCAATGTCATCGCAAACAACTTTACACTCATAATCATTATCGTAAAGTACTTCAAGATGTTCACAAACAAATCCAACTGGTGTATAAATAAAGTTTTTATAATGATGTTCATTGTATAATTCTCTTGTTAAATCTTGTACATCAGGTCCTAACCAAGGCGTACCTGTATTACCCTCTGACTGCCAACCTTGCGCTACATGTTTAATATTTGTAGAAGCTTCTAAACGATCCATAGTATCTTTAATTTCATTAGGATAAGGATCATTATTACGTTCTATTAATCCTTTAGGTAAACTGTGCGCAGACACGATTAAAATTGTTTCATCATGTTCTTCTTCTGGAATTTCAGCTAATGTTTCATTTACTTTATTTGTCCAGTATTCAATAAATTTAGGTTGTTGATAATAACGTTCAACATGATGTAGTTGTATACCATATTTATCCGCTTCTTCTTTAGCACGTTTATTATATGAACCTATTGAAAAACTTGAATAATGGGGAGCTAATACGACTGTAACAGCCTCTGTAATACCATCATTATGCATTTTTTCAACTGCTTCTTCAATATAAGGAGAAATATGTTTCAATCCTAAATATAATTTAAATTCTACATCATCATATGTTTTATTAAGTGCATCTGTAAGTGCTTTAGCTTGACGATCTGTCGTTCCTGCAAGTGGAGAAAGACCACCTATAAATTCATAACGATTTTTTAAATCTTGAAGTTCTTCTTCTGTTGGTCTTTTACCATGTCGTATATCTGTGTAATATGGTTCAATATCACTTTCTTTATATGGCGTACCATATGCCATTACTAATAAACCTACTGTTTTAGTCATTCTTAAAACCTTCCCTTTTAAAAATAAATTTTTATGATTCTAATTTTATTTTTGCGTATAGTCATGAACCAGTTGTGTTACTTTTTTAAGTGTATCTGGTTGAACTTCTGGGAAAACGCCATGACCTAAGTTAAATATATGTTTACCTCTTTGCATTCCTTCATCAAGTATTGCTTTAACTCTTTTTTCTAATACATCCCATGGTGCTAGTAGTAATGAAGGATCTAAATTACCTTGTAATGTTTTATTTACACCTAATTGATCCGCTTTCAAAATAGATGTACGCCAGTCTAAACCTAAAACATCAATTGGCAAATCATTCCATTCATTAATGAGATGACTAGCCCCTACACCAAATAATATAACAGGAATATTATGATGTTCTTTAATTCCACGGACTAAACGATCCATAGATGGTTTTATATAATATCGATAATCCTGTACATTAAGTGCGCCTACCCATGAATCAAAAATTTGAATCAATTCTGCACCTGCTTCAACTTGAGCTGTTACATATTTAATTGAAACGTCTACAAGATGATTCATTAAAGCAAACCAAGTCTCTTCATCGCCATACATCATTGCCTTAGTAAATGTGTAGTTTTTAGAAGGTCCACCTTCAATCATATAAGATGCTAATGTAAAGGGAGCACCCGTAAATCCAATTAAAGGTACATTTAACTTTTCTTCAGTTAGAATTTTAATTGTTTCTAACACATAAGGCACATCTCTTTTAGGATCAATTTGAGTTAATTTTTCCACATCTTTCATAGATTTAATGGGATTGTGGATTACAGGACCTATACCAGATTGAATTTCAACATCTACTCCGATAGGTTTAAGTGGTGTCATAATATCTTTATATAACACAGCTGCATCAGTATTGTAATTATCAACAGGTAGATGTGTTACATATGCACAAAGTTCTGGTTGATGTGTAATATCAAAAAGTGAATACTTTTCTTTTAATTTGCGATATTCTGGTTGTGATCTGCCAGCTTGGCGCATAAACCACACAGGTGTGTGTGAGGTTGATTCCCCTTTAATTGTTTGTAAAATTGTATTATTTTTTTTATGCACCATTTTATCCTCCTAAATTAAAATCATTCTTATTCATAATATCACAACATAAAAGATTTCGCGTTTCTTAAATATTAAATGTCATAAAAATGACAAAGCACGTCTATCTATTCTTTAATTTTAAATTTGTAATTATAAGTGAATTGATTTAAATAAATTATTCACAATTTATTTTCTTATTTAAATTATTTATAATAGCTAGTCTTATCATTTAATCGTATAATATACATAAATAAAGGAGGTATGGCTTATGAAAATATATACAACTTATGGAACTTATGACTATTTAAATCAAATTCGTTTAAATCATCCTGAAAATCATCTGTTTATTTATTCAACTAATGATTCTTCAGTCATTATTGAAGAATCCGAAGATAAATCTATACTTAAACACCCTACTACTTATGAAGTTGTTAATGAAATCAATGAGCTTAATCATCAACATTTCTATTCAGCTATCTTCATTCCAAGTTCAGAAGATCATGTCAATCAACTAGAAAAACGTCTTTCGAATTTGAATTTAGATTTCAGTCAATTTGCTGGTTTTAAAAGCTATCGTTTCTTACGACCTGAAGAAGGTACTACTTATAAAATTTACTTTGGCTTCGCTAATCGTCAAACATACGAAGATTTTAAATCATCTGATATGTTTAATGATTATTTTTCTAAAGAAGCATTAAGACATTATTTTGGCTCAAGCAGTCAACATTCAAGTTATTTTGAAAGATATTTATATCCTATTAATGATTAACATAAAAAGAGGAAGCTTAAGTATGTGTTTAATACATCTTAAGTTCCCTCTTTTTTTAATCTCTTAATAAAGTTTCCTGATATTGCAATTTTTTAATCGTACTTCTAATCGTTAACCATCCTACAATAAAGAATACAATTGCAAAAAAGAAGTATTTTATATAAAAGATGATAAAAATGATTGCGAAAATAATACCTATCATAATCATAAGGCGATATAAGAATTTTTCATATCCTTTGATCACTTCACTATCTGATACAGGCCAAACCTGAGGCCATAGTCCATACGCTTGCTGCGTATAAAACTGAGACATTTGCAATAAAATAATATACATAAATAAACTACCAATAATAATAGAAACAAGTGGATGAGACAGCCAAATCATAAGTACAAGTGCAATGACAACAAGTCGAAGAATAATACTTAATGCATCTTTTCCTCTTACAAAACTTCTCACAAATAAATAAAGATACATATTGTGCGAATTAAAACGACGTCCTTTGGGTGTGGGTAAAAGAAAATCTAAATATTTGCGTCTTGCTGCATTTTCTTTTAAATGCTTAACATCTGTAAACATATTTACAAATTTATAATAATTTGTATGATGTCTTTCTTCTACTGAAATCAACTGTTCCCATGGAAATAACGTAAGACTCTTAAATTTAGGTATAAGGTACGCCATGCCAAAGAAAATTATTGTTAATAAAATGGCAAAATATAATTGTTTCCCTAAAATTAGATAATACGTTATAAAATTAAGTGAAAATATTAAGACATTTAATATCCATTGAGACAATCTCGCACGATACCATTGCCATTTTAAGCGTAGTCCTAAAATAGGATGAATAAGCGCTAAAACACTCATCACGATATAAGATACAACTAATTGTTGATTAAGCTTATAAAACAATGGAAATAATACAATTAATAACACTATTTGTAATATTATACGGTTAAAATAACTATATCTTAGGCCTAATTTTATATAATCTTCCATATTCTTCTCAAAAGGAAGCAAAAATAACTTGTCAGCATCTTTTAAAAATGTTCGAAATGGAAAGATTGAAGTTAAAGCAATTACAATACTTGCTAAGAATGCATAATCTATATTTTTAGGAATATGTTGTAACCATTGACCATAACCTAATATGAAGGCTCCTAATAAAATAACTAAGAATACAGTAAAGTGACCATTAAAAATAAATTTATTATAATAATGTTTTTCTTTTTTTATTGCGTCATAACGTTGTTTAAATAATGCTATGGCTTCATTATTCATGTCGTTTGACCACCTTGCGTAACATGGATATAAATATCATCAAGAGTTTGATCTTTAAGACCCGTTTGTTCTCGTAGTTCCTCTAAATTTCCAAAAGCAACCACTTTTCCTTTATCTAAAATAATGAATCGATCACAATATCTTTCAGCAGTTGCAAGAATATGGGTACTCATTAGTACTGTACGCCCTTCATTTTTCTTTTCAACCATCAAATCAAGCATGGATTGTATACCTAATGGATCCAAACCAAGAAATGGTTCATCAATAATATAAAGTTCAGGATCGACAATAAATGCGCATATAATCATTACTTTTTGTTTCATTCCTTTTGAAAAATGGCTAGGAAAAACATTAAGTTCATTTTCAAGTCTAAATGTTTTTAGTAGAGGACGCGCACGTTTCATTGCTTCTTCCTTACTTATTTGATAAGCCATAGCAGTCATGACTATATGTTCTTCTAATGTTAATTCTTCATAAATGACTGGTGATTCAGGAATATATGATAGTTTACGACGGTAGATTTCGATATCATCATTAATATTGGTATCTGAAATAGAAAGTGTTCCTTCCATTGGCGTTAATAATCCAAGCATGTGCTTAATGGTCGTACTTTTTCCAGCGCCATTGAGACCAATTAATCCTACTATTTCACCTTTTTTTAATTCAAAATTTATATTTTCAATAACAGGACGTTTACCATATCCTCCTGTTAAATGTTCAACTTTAACTGTCATAAGGCACCTCCATGAGTTATATTGTACCAAAATCATTATATAACTACTAAGGTTTGCTATAACTCATTAGCGAATTTTTAAAATAACAATGTTATAATAATGAGTAAAAATAGGTTAAAGGAGTGCATTTAATTATGTCAGAAACTGTTTTTGGTAAAATTCTTACTGGTGAAATTCCAAGCTATAAGGTTTATGAGAACGATTATGTTTATGCATTTTTAGATATTTCTCAAGTTACTAAAGGACACACACTTTTAATTCCGAAGAAAGCTTCTCCTAATATTTTTGAAACTGATGAAGAAACAATGAAACACATTGGAGCTGCTATTCCAAAAGTAGCAAATGCCATTAAAAAAGCATTTCAACCTGATGGATTAAACATTATTCAAAATAATGGTGAATATGCTGATCAGTCAGTATTTCATTTGCATTTCCATTTCCTACCTCGATATAAAAATGATATCGATGGTTTTGGTTATCAATGGGAAACTCATGAAAATGAAATTAGCGATGAACAGAAAAAAGATATTGCTGAACAAATTAAAGCTCAATTTGAATAATTCTGCATATTGAATATCATTTATGGGTAATATAAAATGAAATCAATATGTCAATGTAATAATTATAGTAAGTAGCTTAAGTCAATCGTTACTTACTTCATAAAATGATATGATTTATTCTATAATCGACATAATAGTGAGGAGAATAAAAAATGAAAGTTACACGTGTATTATTTGGTATCGGTGTGGGACTTGCTTCTGGTATTGCTGTATCATGGATGAATCGTGATCAACAAAGATATAATGCTAATGCCTCTGGACAAAAAGTTCCTACTGGTGCTCGCTCAGAATTAGAACGAGAAATCGAAACAATTAAACGTAGTTTCTATAATATTATTGATTATAGTAAGCAAGTGAAAAATGACGGTGTACAACAAGGTAGCGACATTGCTAACGAATTTAAGACTTTAATCGGAGATTTTAAATCTGATATCAATCCTAATATTGAAAAATTAAAATCTCATATTGAAAATCTTCAAAATCGTGGCGAAGAAATTAGTAATACATTTTCAGAAGATAAGAATAATAACAAATAGAACTCTAACATTGAGCTCAATTTGGCTATGAAGAAATTTATATTAATAGATTTCTTTATGGCTTTTTTTATAAATATACAATCTAATATAAAAACATTGCTCTATATTACAATAGCTATTAAAAATTGTCTTGACGATAACTCAAGTTAGTTAGATAATACCTATCGTATATTAAACGACCTATTTTCGAGGTGGAGTTATGTTTTTATGTAAACGTCATATAGATATCCATGCGCGATTTGGTGTTCCAAGAATTGCGTTTTTAAGTATTGTAACAACTATTATTGCGTTTTTAGTTAGTTATGAGATTATGTATTATTTTGTAAAAACGCCTTTATCAGATAAATACTTTTTACTTCTAATATTATTTATCATTCTTATGTACCCTATTCACAAAACAATACATTTATTCTTCTTTTTACCTTATATTCATGCGTTTAGATGGCACAAGTTAAATAAGAAAAAATGGCTTCCTTATTTTAATACGTATGTGAATACGCCTGTCCGCAAGTTTTATTTTTGCATTAATCTTATTTTGCCATTTTTAATAATTACAAGCATTTTAATTTTCCTAACTTATCATTTTCCAAGTTATGGACATTATTTTATGTTCTTATTTGCCTTAAATCTTGGTTTATCAGTTATGGATTTTTTATATTTAAAAATTATTCTTTTTTCAAAAGAAGGACAATTTGTTGAAGAACACCAAACAGGCATTAATTTACTGACAAAAGTGCCATTCCATTCAAAGTTCTAATATATAAAGAAGGGTAATTATAAACGTATTCACTCAAAATTAAAATACAGTCTACTGGTTATTTTGAATATATTAAAAAGTCTATGATATTGAATGATATCGTAGACTTTTTTTAAATTATTTTTCATCTAATACTTTAGTTGTAAATCACCTTTTATTAATTGGTGGAATAATTATATTATGTTATAGTAACTTTGTTAACATACAAAAAGGAGCTATCAACTATGAAAATTATGAATAAACTCATTGTCCCTGTTACAGCAGGTGTTTTATTACTTGGAGGATGTAGTTCTGATTCTACAGATTCTAAAGATAATACATTAATTTCTTCAAAAGCTGGTAATGTAACCGTTAAAGATGTTATGGATAAAATTGGTAAAGATCAAATTGCTAGCACATCATTTAGTATTGAGTTAAATAAAATATTAGCTGATAAATATAAAGACAAAGTAGATACTAAGCGTATCGATGATGATATTAAAAAAGAAGAAAAACAATATGGTGGTAAAGATCAATTTGAAAGTATGCTAAAACAACAGGGTATGACCCTTGATGATTACAAAGAACAGAAAAGACTATCTGCTTACCAAA
This sequence comes from Staphylococcus sp. HMSC072H03, assembly GCF_001809305.1. Lineage (NCBI taxonomy): Bacteria > Bacillati > Bacillota > Bacilli > Caryophanales > Staphylococcaceae > Staphylococcus > Staphylococcus sp. HMSC072H03. The sequence continues at coordinate 20,501 of NZ_KV796918.1, read as the reverse complement.
AACAATTACTTAATGATAAAGTTAAAGTGTCTGACAAAGAAATAAAAGATGATACTAAGAAAGCATCACACATTTTAATTAAAGTTAAATCTGATAGTGATAAAGAAGGTTTATCAGATAAAAAAGCAAAAGCAAAAGCTGAAAAAATTCAAAAAGAAGTTGAAAAAAATCCAAATAAATTTGATGACATTGCCAAAAAAGAATCAATGGATTCTGCTTCAGCTAAAAAAGGCGGGTCATTAGGTTATGTTATTAAAGGACAAATGGTCGATAAATTTGATAAAGCTTTATTTAAACTAAAAGAAGGTCAAATTTCTGACATTGTTAAAACAGAATACGGCTATCACATTATCAAAGCTGATAAAGAAGATGACTTTAATAAACAAAAATCTCAATTAAAAACAAAAATTATTGAACAAAAAGTTCAAAAAAATCCAAAACTATTGACAAATGCTTATAAAGACTTATTGAAAGAATACAACGTAGATTATAAAGATAGCGATATTAAAAAATCTGTAGAAGATACTATACTTAATCCAGAAAAATTAAAAGAACAACAAAGTAGTAGTGCTTCATCAGGATTATCTTCATAATTTTCATAAATCAAAAAGGTCGGAACAATATGTTCCGACCTTTTTTCGTCTATTAATATTAATCTAATTTCTCTGGATTATAAAATTGACGGTTATCCATACCAAAGATTCTTTCAGTAAATTGTCCTTTTTCAGTTTTCTTAAATGCTTTATCGAACATATTCATTTTTGCATCAATATTGTCAATAAAGAATAAAATTTCTGCTTCTTTTAGATGTGGCAATTTAGGAGAACCAAACTCCATTTTTCCATGGTGTGCTAAAATCATATGTCGCAATAACATGACTTCTTCACTATCAATACCAAGTTCTTTTGCCGCCTCAGCAACTTCATCACTTGCTATTGAAATATGTCCAAGCAAATTACCTTCTACCGTATACGTTGTTGCAACTGGTCCACTTAATTCTCTTACTTTACCAATATCGTGTAAAATAATCGCGCTATATAACAAACTTCTATTTAATAATGGGTAGATATCACACAATGATTTTGCAATTTTTAACATCGTTAATACATGATAGCTTAATCCTCCTGCAAAGTTATGATGATGAGAACTTGCTGCAGGATAAGTAAAGAATTTATCTTGATATTTTTTTAATAAATGACGTGTAATACGTTGTAAATGTGCATTTTCAATTTCTAAGATAAAATGTGATAACTCATCTTGAATTTCGTTAGGTGAAAGTGGCGCACCATCTACAAAGTCTTGAGTTTTCACTCCATCTTCTGCTGTTGCTAATCGAAATTGATTGACTTTCATTTGTTTACGGCCACGATAGTTAATAACATCCCCTTTTACCCATACAATTATTTCTGGTTTAAGGATTTTCATATCATCTTTTGTGACAGTCCATAGTTTAGCTTCAATATCTCCACTTTTATCTTGAAGATATAATGTCATATAGTCTTTACCTTGTGCTGTTACACCTTGTGTCGCTCTGTGGATTAAGAAAAAATTCTCCACCGAATCACCAGGATTTAATTTTTCTACGTTTCTCATCGTTTCCCGCCTTCCTCTTTTTTATTTAATATCAGCATTTCTCGAGAAGGAATCGTAGTATCTTTTGTACAAGTAAAGTACAATACTTGATGTTCTTGAGATAATTCTCTTAAATAGTTTAACATCATTGATTTTCTTTGTTTATCAAAATGTACGAATGCATCATCAATGATAATTGGGAATGGATAATATGGTTTCAACACCTTAATTAAACTAAGTCTCAATGAAATATATAGCAACTCTTTCGTTGATTGACTTAATTCAAGTGGATGATACATTTGTCCATTTCGATGTTTAACTTTAATTGAATCATTTTCATAAGTAATTAGATTATATTTACCATCAGTTAATGTTTTGAAAATATTAATGGCTTCATCTATCACATATGGTAGTCGTTTATCTTTAATTTGTTTAATGTGCTCATTAATTAGTGTCTCAAGATAACTTAAGCTCGCCCAATCTTTAGCAATATCATTCATTCTATTTTTTAAATTATAATATTGATGACGCAATTGAGATAGTGTTTTATCTGTTTCCATTTGATTAATACGTGCAGAAAGTTCACTCACTTCAGTTTGTTTCTCCAAATATTTATCATTATAATCATCAACTTGTTGAGCTAACATTTGATCTTCTTCTTCTAATTGAGCAGTTGTTTTTTCACTTAAAACAGAACTATCTTCATAAGAGAATTCGTGATTACTCAAATAAGTAGATAAATCATTGAATCGTGATAGTTGTTGTTGATAACGTTGATAAGCTTCGTAATGTTGATAATACTGCTCTTCATTTTGAACTTCAATATATTTAAACAACTCGTTTATAGTCGTTTTATTTTCATCCAAACGACTTTCTAACTGTTTTAATTCTTTACTTAATAGGGTTAATTGATTTTGCAATTGAGATTTCTTTTCTTTTTTACTTTCATACTGAGAAATCCAACCTTTCAAATCATTAAATAATGAAATTTTATTAAACTCGTCGAAACTATCTTTAGTAACATCTTGAGCATGCTCATAGAAGTTAATTAAATTTTGATTTAACTCTATGTTCTCTAATAATAATTTATTAAGTTGTTTATCATTAACTTTAAGTTGATTCATTGTTTTCAAACTATCTACTAAACGTTCATCTGACATTTTATCAGATACTTTAATGTCTTGTTTGATTTCAGAAATATCCTGTGCTAATGCATCAATTGAAGACTGAATATCTGATAAAATCGAATGTTGATGATTAAGTTTATTAGAAAGTACTGATTTAGTATTATTAGCATTATTCCAACGTTCACGCAATTGGTACTGATCATCTAGATTAAAATCTAAATCGTATTTATCTTCGAGTGCTTTAAGTTGTTGTTCTAAATCACTAATTTCCTCACTAATTGTTTCACTATAATCAATATCTTTATTTTTACTAAAGAATAAACCTACTAAAAATATCACAGTGAGAATTGCAAAAATAATACTAAAAGTGATACTAGTTGTAATAAATGCAAAAATAGTCAAACCAGCACTCATCAAAGCCAAAATGATAAAGCTGATTTTCAACCATTGATATTGCTTTTGTTTTCTTTCTTTTTCTGATTCAAAGGAAGCTTTTAATTTTGAGTATAAACTTTCTTTTTCATGTAATTCTATTTTTTGCTGATTATATTCTTTTTTCTTTTCAAGTGCTGTTTCAGAAACTAGTTCACTTTCTAATAACTTAATTTCCTTTTCAATTTCCTTTTTTTCAATATTATGCTCACCAATCATACGTTCAACTTGTTGCTTTTGATTTAATTGGTGATTATGATTTTTAATTTTTTCACTTATATAATCTTTCATTGTTTCAGAAGTATCCGCTTCATGATAAACTTCATTCCAACCGATATCATCTTTTAATGTTTGCTGAGAACGTTCGAAAGTTTCTATTTCCTTTTTTAAAGCCTTAGCTTTTAATTCAGATTGCTTGATATCACTCTCTTGTTGATAAAGATGATACATATCACTCACAGTTCTATCATCAGGCATCTGAATTAAATTAAATTCATTTTCTAGTTGTCTTATCTTCTCATCCCTTAATCCTATATCTCGATCAAGTGATTGTTTATATTTTAATGCAGTTTCATATCGTTCAATACCTTGCTCTGGGAATTTCAACGGTTCGATATTTAAATGATGCTCAAGCGATTTCCATTCTTGCGCATGAGCATGAAGTCCTAACTGCTTTTGCTTATTTTCATGCATTTTTGATAATTGCTTAAGATTTTCTTTTAAATGAGAAAGATGGCGTTCTGATTTATCTTTTTCATCTATAAGACGTTGATATTCGTCTAATTTGGTTTCTTCATCTCTTATTTGTGCTTCTAATTGTTTTAGTTCTTCAATTTGTTGATTTAGAATTGGGTTCTTTCCAGCTTTTTTATAAAGCGTAGTTTTTTTCTGATTAACAATTTGCCCCATAGATGTAAATTCAGAAGATCCTAAAGCACCAGCTTCTAATAAATAGCTTTGTAATTGTTGTTCATCTAAATTTCGATGTATATCTTGTAAACCAAGTACATTAAATGAAAATATTCCTTGATATGTCTTTTTTGAAATATAGTTTAATTTCTTCTTAAGCCATGCTTCATCTCTTATCAATCCATTTTCTAAATAAACTTTTACGTCACCTTGAGCACTACCTTTTACACGCTCAACTTCAATTTCTGATTTGTCATCTAAAATAAGCGTTAGCTTGCCCCCATACTGATTTCCCAATCTAGGTTCTAAACGCGGTTCTTTTTCTTTCTTTGTGGGAAAACCAAATAAAATTGAATGAATAAATGATTGTATGGTTGATTTACCTGCTTCATTTTCCCCATAAATTTCGGTAAAAGTCTGATTTAATTCAATCTTACGTTGTACGAATTGACCATAACCGTATATTTCAAGTGATTTAATAATCAATTTCTTCACCTCTCATATCTGCTTTCAATATTTTCTCAGCTCGATGAATGAGTTTTGCCTTATTGAAAGTGGTGTAGTCTTCTAAATATTTTGAAGCTCTTGGATTTAAATATAAATCTGTCATTGCCTCTTCAAACACTTTGTCATCGTTTATGAGTTCATTAGAAAATTCATTTATAAGAGGTGTTTCTTCATTCTGTATATAATTAAGAATCATATCTTCAATGACAATAAAATCATGTTCATTTTCTTCATATTCACTAATCATTTCTCTTATTTGAAGAATATCTTGTGTTGATAAAATTTTGTCATTATCTATATTAATCGTCAATCTATAAAATGCTTTACCTTGTTCACGAACTTGTTTCTTAAACTTTTGAATTTCCTCATAGATACCTTGTTTTGAAATTTTATCAGTCTTAATTGTAGCTTCTTCAAAACGTATAAACTGAGTTGGGATAAAAGTTGTTTCAAGATGTAGATGATCCCCTTCTACAAGCAAACAACCTTTAGTTCCTAATTCACCAAAGTGACGACCTTGAATGTTACCTGAATAGTGAATAGGCGGCATATCACTTAGTTCTTGACGTTGATGAATGTGACCGAGTGCCCAATAATGATACAGTTTATGATTAAGATCTTCTAACATAAATTCAGTATAACGCTGTTTTATGTTAGATTTACTATAAGTTCCATGAAGCATTCCTATATGTATACCATTACTTCCTTGACTAGATGGATATTCATCAATTTTATTTTCATAACTTGTATTGTTTTGATAACTAAAACCATGAATATAAATTTGTTCTCCAGCTTTGGTAATCGCTTGATAGGTTTCAACACGATTTGAAAATACTGATACATTATTAGGCCAATTATCTGTAATTCTAGTTGTTAAAGGATCATGATTCCCATGACATATGTATACAAATATTTGTTCTTTTTCTAGACGTTTAAATTGCTCTTTTAAAAAAATTTCAGCACGTAATGTGCGATTTTCACTATCAAATAAATCTCCTACAATCAACATAAAATCAACATCTTCTTTTAATGCTACATCTACAATTTTTTTAAAGCTCTCATAGGCACTTTTTTGTACATCTTTGAAAATACTTGTCGATAATTGTTGTTTAGATTTAAAAGGGCTATCAAGATGCAAATCTGCACAGTGAATAAATTTAACCATTAATTTAAGCTCCTTAATTGTTTGATAAGGTATCTTTATGTATTACTATATTTTACCATATCTTATGAATATGGGTCGATGAACTTTGACATAAAAAAACTACGCGATTTTATGAAAAAATCGCGTAGTGTCCATTACTTAAATTATTAATTAGTCAACGTAAATTTCGTCTAAAGGTTTTACAATAATTTGATTAATTTCTTGGAAAACTTGACTCATTTTTTGTTCTGCTTGCATTAATTGTGAAATATTTTCATCTTTTTCAATAGCTTGAGCTTGTTCTTGAGCTTTAGCTAATTCTTCTTCAGGAATTTCTTGACCTTGCATTTGTTTTTGTTGGAAATTCATTTGAGTTTCACGGAACTCATCGAATAATTTTTTAGATTCTTCATTTTCTTTAACTTTAGCAAAAGCATCTTTAATAGCTTTGTATTCATCACTATCTCTTAATGCTTGTTCTAGTTGATTTGCATAATCATATAAATTTACTGCCATTTTAAATTGCACTCCTTCGTGTAATAATGATATTTTGACAACTCTTTAATACCATAACATATTATGATTAGTTATACAAAAATTGCGATTAAACCTTGGAAAAGACCAATCATACCACCTAAAATAAATCCTAATAAGGTAATTAATTTTAATTCTTTATTAGCAATTTCAATAATCAACTTTTCAATGTAATCTAAATCAAATGTATTGATTTGATCTTCTACTAGTTTACGTAGATTAATTTTTTGCATTATCGTTGAGAGATGTTTGGATGCTTGACTAATAATAAGTTGTGTAACTTTATCTGATAACGTTGTCTCTAAATATTGCATTAATCTTGGTGATAGTTGATTAAGTGGTTTATCTATTTTTTCATTTAAATTTAAATATGAAGTAATAAGTAATGTAACTGAGTCTGATAGTTTTGAAAATTGAGCCTCATCAATGATTTTCTTAAGTGATTGTCGTTTCAGCGTCTCATATTCATTATCAATCACTTGGTTTACAATACGTTTTGCTTTAGGATGATTGGTTAAACGAATCAATTCATGTTGGATTCTATCTGCAATACTTTCTTTTGTCATAAACATTTGTAGTAATCCAACGATTTTACCTTTTTCATTAAAAAATGTATCGAGCATGTCATAAATATCACGAGCGCCTTTATCAGATGACAGATAAACACGAGCTCTTTCGCATAATAAATCTCCTAATGGCTCGACTTTCTTATCAATCATTCGCTTAGTTTCTTTTGGTAGTAACTTAATCACTTCTTCATTTCGATGTTCATTATAAAAAGCTAATAGCTTTTGTGAAATTGTATCTTCTAATTTCTCATTGACTAAGTAATCTATTTTAACATCAAACTTCTCAGCAAAGTAACGAATTGTAGCTTGATCACTTTTTAATTTCGCTATTTGCTCCTTAACTAATTCATTAATTGTTTCTTTAGTTTTCGTTTCATTTAGTTTGTTGTGAATCAAAGTTTCTGTAATGAGATGTTCTTCAATCACTTGCCCTATCTTTGTAGCTATTTCATCTCTTCTTTTAGGTATTAAACCAGGTGTAAATGGAATTCGCATATTAAATATATAATGAGCTTTATAGGGATGAAACAACATTCTAATAGCTATAACATTCGTGACACCACCAATGATTGCTCCTATTACTATCATAAAGATGACTACTAATACTGCTTGCATTTAAATAACTCCTTAATTTTTATATAAGCAATAGCAAAATTATACCATGACAAATGTAAACTGCATAACTTAATAGTTCAACGTACATTTATATTTACAAATTTTTGAAATAAAAAAATAATGAATTCATCGCAAAATTACAGTGAATTCATTATTAATTGAAAATAGTGATTCAGTTGAAGGTCAACTCTTCTATCACTATATCTTATTTATATTAAAATTAAACGTGCATTAATTCTTCTTTAGCATTTCTATTAAAGTAAGTTTCTGCTTCTCTTAATTTAGATGTTCCAAAAATAGGTTGTTTTTCAGGATTAAGCACTCTGTAGATATTACTTACTTTATTACTTTGTAAAATAAATCCATTACGCGTTTCCATTGTATTCCAATAAATATCACTTGTTGTAGAATGATTAGGATATGCACAATGGTTTCTTGAAATTGTTTGTACAATTTCTAATGGATCGCAACCAAATGTGTTATTTAAAACATCTGAATCTCTAAATAAAGCACAAATTGATACACAAGTTGTCCAATTTGGTAATACACGTTCTTTTTCGATTTGAACAAGTGTTTTTTTAGAAAGACCTATTGTTTGTGCCATAGTATCTTGTGTGTATCCTGCTTCAATACGCACCATTTTAAATTTTGTTTGAATTAAATCTGTAAAACTCTGTCTATCCATTACTCTTCTCTACCTTTCTAATAGGAGTTATTTTATCCGGACGCAAGAAATTGCAATAATACACATTTCTTGAAACACAAATTACATCTTAATATATTTTCAATAAAATGAAAAGAGAAATTTTTGTTTTTACGTATAATTTTATAAATGGCAAAATTATCAAAATAATTAAACTAATAAAACAAGTCATTTGTCTATCATTATCATATTTTAAAATTACCGTTTTTATTTTTAATAGATCTATTCAATTTATATTAATTTATTTTCAATAGCATATATAGCAGCTTGTGTTCGATCTGAAACTTGTAATTTATTAAATATATGACTGACATGTGTTTTAACTGTTTTCTCAGATACAAATAAACTTTTTGCAATGTCTTTATTTGTCTTACCTTTCACCATCTCTTTTAATACTTCCATCTCTCTTTTAGATAATTTATTATTAAAGTGTGGTTTTTCATGCATTGCATCAATTACATTTTTAGCTTTTGGATGTATTATTTTCTCATTATTTAATACTTTAGTAATAGTAGCAATCAGCTTTTGTGGTTCAACATCTTTAATTTCATAACCATCAGCACCTTCATTAATGGCAGACATAACATATTCATCATCCACATAACTTGTAAGCACTAACACTTTTATGTATGGGTAATATTTTTTTATATAATGCGTCACTTCGATACCATTCATTTTAGGCATAACTAAATCTAATAATACTAAATCAGGCATATTATTCTCATTTAAATATTTAATAAATGCGTCACCATCAGAAAAACTTGCTTGTATATCTAAACCCTCAACTGTTGAAATTAGAAATTCTAGTCCTTGTCTAACAATGTGATGATCATCGATTAAAACGATACTTGCCAAATTTATCACCTACTTTAAATTGGAATATTAAGATAAATAGTTGTCCCCATTTGTTTATCTGATTGTATGTTAAATTCTCCGTCTAAACTATGAATACGTTGCTTGATATTTTTTAGACCATGCGTCGTTTGATTTAAGTCATCACTCACATTAAATCCTTTTCCATCATCATAAATTTTAATATATAATTGATGTTCATTTTGTTGCATGTTAATAGATACTTGATTCGTTTGTGCATGTTTCTTCGTATTATTTAAAGCTTCTTGAAGCATTCGGTACACATTTTCTTCAACTAAATTGGATAATTTAATCAATCCTCTTACTTCGATGTTTAATTTTAAATCTAACATATTCGCATAATGTTGAATCGCATTCACTAACCCATGTTCTAAACCAATTGGCTTAAGTTGCCAAATTAACGCACGCATTTCATTTACTGCGTTTTGACTTGTATCTTCAATCATCTTAAATGCTTTTTTAGCTGTTTTATCCTCTGTGATATCATGTGCAGCATGAGCTGTTAGTTTTAATGAAAAAAGCATTTGGTTAACTGAATCATGTAAATCACGCGCTAGTCGATTTCGTTCACTTATTCGTGCTGCTTCTTTTTCTTGGTCTGTTAAGTATATACGTTTAATTGCAGAACCTATTTGTAAAGCTACTGATTCTAGTAACTCTAAATCGTCTTGACTATATACTACAGTATGAGGTGTCGCGACATTTAATAATCCATACTGTTCATCTCCTGATCTAAGTGGTACTGTCGCATGATGCGTAATAAGATAATCATCTTTTTCACTTTCTTGATTAGCTAAATTGATTCTTGAACAATTTATAATATTAGATGCTTTTGTTAAATTTTTATGATGATAAGCATTGACACACCAACACGTACCATTATTTAAATACTTACAATTATTATTTTTTAATGAATGAGGTAAATCAGTGCTAGCTACAAGTTCTTGTTCACCTTTTTTATTGATTAAAAAAATCCAACCTGTTGTAAAACTGCTACCATTGATTAAATAATCTAATACTTTATTCATCATATTATATAATTCAGTTTCTTCATTAAGATATTCTGCAATTTCTTTTAATAATGCTAAACGTGTCGGTTTTTCCATATTTTCGCCCCATTTTGTTATTTTGCGTTTATTATTATATCGTTTATTTTTAAAATTTAAAAATAGACTAATGAAAACAATTATAATTATCATTGTAAATTATGATATGATTAAACAGAATATTATAGGAGGATATTATGAAATTCAATGTACCTGAAACTTTCAATAATTATACGTTACGTGAAATTTTTCAAAAGTTAAAACTACCAAAAAAAGACTTACACCAATTAAATATGTCTAAAGATATCACGATTAATCAACAACCTAGTAAATTGACAGATAAAGTTGTCACAAATGATGTTGTTTATATTCCTATCCCTGAAGAAAAAAGTAATTATTTACCAAGTTATCGTTACGCACAGATTACATATGAAGATAACGATTTAGCTATTGTAATGAAACCTAAAGGGGTTAAAACTCATCCAAATGATTTAAAAGAAAGCAATACACTAATGAACCATGTTATCTATACTATGGATAGCGACTACGTTGAACCGATTCATCGTCTAGACCAAGAAACTGTGGGATTATTAATTGTTGCTAAAAATCCTTTAATGAAAAAAATACTAGATAGAATGCTTGAAGAGAATCAAATTACACGTATTTATCGTGCCAATGTAAAAGCATTACTACCTCTAAAACCACAAACAATTGATATGCCAATCGGTAAAGATAAATTTCATCCCAATAAGCGTCGTATTTCTAATACCGGACAACGAGCTATCACTCATATCTTAACATCAAAAATGATTAAAGAAGGCATTTGTCAATTGGAAATAAAATTAGATACAGGACGTACCCATCAAATACGTGTACATTTAGCAGAAATTGGTCATCCTGTCATAGGTGATCCATTATATGGAGATGCTACCTTACGTCAATTAGAATTGAATAGTTATAAGATTGAATTCACTCACCCACTTACTCAAGAATTGATTTCTGTAAGTTTAGATGATGAATAAATTTTTAAAATGCTCCTTTTAGATAACGCAGATCAAAGCATTATCTTTAAAAGGAGCATTTCAATTGATAATGTTATTTTAATGAGGATCGACCATATCTTCTGGTTTAATCCATTCCTCGAATTGTTCTTCTGTAACGTAGCCAGAATTAATTGCTGATTCTTTAAGTGTTAAACCTTCATTATGAGCTTTTTTAGCTATTTGAGCTGCTTTTTCATATCCAATATGAGGATTTAGTGCAGTTACAAGCATTAATGATTGATTTAAATAATGATTGATATTTTCTTCAATTGGTTCAATACCTATAGCACAATTTTTGTTAAATGTTTCCATTCCATCAGCTAATAAGTAAATAGATTGCAATGTATTATGAAGAATCACAGGTTTAAATACATTAAGTTCAAAATTACCTTGAGAACTCGCTATACCTACTGTCGTATCATTTCCTATCACTTGTACTGCAACCATTGTTAGCATTTCACATTGTGTTGGATTAACTTTACCTGGCATAATTGATGAACCTGGTTCATTTTCTGGAATTGAGATTTCCGCAAGTCCGGCTCTAGGTCCTGAAGCAAGCCATCTTATATCATTTGCTATTTTCATTAAGTCTGCTGCCAATGCTTTTAGTGTTCCATGAAGTTGCACCACTTCATCATGTGAGGTTAAAGCATGAAATTTATTTTCAGATGAAACAAATGCATAGCCTGTATGTTCTGAGATATATTTAGCTACTTTATCTCCAAATTCTGGATGTGCATTAATTCCTGTTCCAACTGCTGTTCCACCAATAGCTAAATTTAAAATATGTTGTTTAGATTCAGCTAATAATTGTTCACATTTATCTAGCATATAACGCCATCCACTAATTTCTTGTCCTAATCGAATTGGAGTAGCATCTTGTAAGTGAGTTCTACCAATTTTAATAATTGATTGATATTGGTTTTCTTTTTCTTTAAATGTGTCTCGTAAATGTTTTAAAGCAGGTTCTAATTTCGTTTCAATTTCATGGTATAAAGCAACATGCATAGCTGTAGGGAATGTATCATTCGAACTTTGAGATTTATTAACATCATCATTGGGATGAATCGATTCATCGCTATTATGTTCTTTTAAGTACTCATTAGCTACATAACTTACGACTTCATTCACATTCATATTACTTTGAGTACCGCTTCCCGTTTGCCATACAACTAAAGGAAAATGACCATCAAGTTCTCCTTTTAAAATTAAATCACAAGCATAAATGATAGCATCTTTCTTAGTATCACTTAATTTTCCTAATTCATGATTAGCAAGCGCGGCACCTCTTTTTAACTGAGCAAAACCATAAATCACCTCAATAGGCATATGTTCTTTACCTACTGGAAAGTTACGCTTACTTCTTTCAGTTTGTGCGCCCCAATATTTATCAGATGGTACTTCAATTTCACCAAACGTATCATGTTCAATTCTTACAGACATTCAATAATCCCCCTTATTTATGATTTAGTAATAGTATATCATTAATAAAATTAATGTAGCAATTCGAATATAAAGCGGTTTCATTTATAAAAAATAAAACACATGAAGTTGTATTACTTCACGTGTTTAAGAATAAATCTTATTCATATTTATATTTTACTGCTTTTACAACTGAAATAGCACTTATTATATACAAAATAGCGCTTATGACAAGCGTAACAGGACTTATCTTTACTAACATACCTAAAACCCCACCTAAACTTCGATAAAAATCATTAAGTGTATATGCCAAGATTCCTGTTACAATTAATATACATATAACACTAATCATAATTCCTTTTTGATTACTCTTAATGAATGGATGAGCAGTTGCATTATCTATTAAATCCTTTGATAAATTCAATTGTAATTGAATCACTTTAAATAACACTGGTAGATAGAGTGCTCCTAGAGCAATGGGAAAACCTTTAATAGAAATTAAACTAACAATGATTGTAATAATTGTTAAAGGTAGCCAATACTTATGTAACATATTTTTATCTCCTTCATTTTCATTAAAATATATTGTATCATAAGTTGTATTTCATAAAAAAAGCATTTTAATTAATCTATCGAAACAATTAATTAAAATGCTAAAATATATTAATTTAAATCTGAACGCGCTTCTGAATCATGTGTTTGATTATATTTATCTTCATCATTTTCTTCAGAAATCTGTTCCATTTCTTTTCCTAATGCTTCTAAATCATCCATATTTTGAACCATTGCATTTTCGTCTTCATGATAATTACGTTTACTATCTTTACTCATAAAAATAACCTCACAATAAAATTAAATATTATGCAAATCTCGCTGTGAAGTATTCTTTAACGTCTTCTGGTAATCCATCAGCAGCAGCTCTGTCTAAAACAACTGTTACCATACGATGTACTTTTAAATCAGCAGGTAAAAAGTTTGATTTACCATTTTCTTCATATAATCGTTTGATAACTTCACTTTTTTCAGCACCAGTTACAACTAAGATAATTTCGCGTGCCTTCATCAAACCTTGACGAATATTAACATCTAAATGTCCAGAGTTATCAATTGAAACAACTTGTAAAGTAAGTTTTCCTTTATTTTCTTTTGTTTTAATTCTATCATTGATTAATGATTCAGCATCATCATCAAGACTAATAGAATATACTTGCTCAGAAGGTACACCTAAAGCTTCATAGAACGAATGATTATCGTCATAGTCAAGAATATTAATTTGACTAAAATCTACAGCGTTACGATCAACTGATTTTTTTAATTCATCTAATACAGGTGCAGAATCCTTGTTTAAATGGAAACCAGCAATGGTAGTTGGGTTATTGTTAAATTGTTTTCTAATAATATCTCCAGCATAGTCTGCTGCATGTTGTTTATCTTCGAATACTTTAAAATTCATTGCCATAATAATTACACTCCTCTAAATGTAAAGTTCAACTAAAATAATTCATTTATTTACTAAATTACCCTATTTAAGGGGATATCAAACTATTTTAAAATTTTTATAATAATTCATTAATAAATATAACATTTTTTATTCTATTATAGTAATTAATTTTAAATTCTACTTTAATCCTGGGAAGTTTTGTTGTCGTAATGCTTCATAAATCAATAAAGCAGCAGTATTAGATAAATTTAAAGAACGAATATGATCACTCATAGGAATTCTTAAAGCAGTATCTGCATATTTCTCTTTTACCCAATCTGGTAAACCTGTAGTTTCTCTACCAAAGATAAAATAATTTTCTACTTCAGTATTTGAAAAATCAAAATCACTATAAGTTTGTTTACCAAATTTAGTAAGTAAATAATATTTACCATTTGTCACTTCGAAAAATGATTCAATGTTTTCATGATAAGTGATATTAACATGTTCCCAATAATCTAATCCAGCTCGTTTTAGCATCTTGTCATCTGTACTAAAGCCTAATGGTTTAATTAAATGCAAGTGTGTATTGGTACCTGCGCATGTACGTGCAATATTCCCAGTGTTTGCAGGTATTTCTGGTTGGAATAACACAATATGGTTTGTCATTTTTATTTCCTCATTTCTAGTCCTTTTCTCATTTCAACTTGAACTTCTTCAATCTCATTATCAAAATGCTCATAAATAAATGTTCTTGCATCATCGCCTAGTATTTGGCCAATAGCCCAATATGCTGTTCCTCTTATCATGGGTCTTGGATCATTCAATGCCACTTCCTTTAATTCAGGAATAGCCGCTTCTTCACCAAAATGTGCAAGTGCAATAATTGCATTCCGCTGTATAGGTTTCTTACCTCTCCATGCTCCTGCCAAATGACCATAAGTATTTTTAAATTCTTTATTACTCATTTGTAACAATGGAACTAAACGTGGCTTTAATATTTCTGGTTCTAAAATAATATCTTCGTGAGTTGTATTAATGCCTCTATTTTTCGGACAAACTTGTTGACAAGTATCACAACCATAAAGACGATTACCAATTTTATATCGATACTCATCTTTTAAATATCCTTTAGTTTGAGTTAAAAAGCTGATACATTTTTGAGAATTCAGTTGACCATTCCCTACTAAAGCACCCGTTGGACATCTATCTACACAAATTGTACAATCTCCACAACTGTCTAATATAGGATCATCCGGTTCAAAAGGAATACTAACTAACATTTCTCCTAAATATGTCCAAGTTCCTAGTTTTGGATTAATAACAAATCCATTTCTACCAACGAATCCTAATCCTGCTCTTTCAGCTACAGCGCGATCTGAAAGTACTCCAGTGTCAACCATGCTTTTTATTTCGACATCAGGAACCTTAGATTGAATAAATTCACTTAATTTGTCTAATCTTTTTTTCATAATTGAATGATAATCTTGACCCCAAGAGGCTCTCGCAAACATTCCTCTTCTATCGCCTTTTACACTTTTTGGCGCTCCCTTTAGCTTATTTGGATAACCAACAGCAATAGCTATAATAGAACGCGCTGTGGGTAAAGATAATTTAGGTTCTGTTCGTAACGCAATATCTGATTCTTCAAAACCTGATGCATAACCTTTTTCATGATAATCTACTAACTTTTGTTTCAGTTCATCGAAAGGATCAGCAGTAGTAAAACCAATACTATCTATACCAATGGAATACGCATAGTCAATGATTTCCTGTTTAAGTTGATGGTTCATCAACACTCTTGCCTCCTATAAAAAAGTCCATAGAACATTTTAACATAATCTTAATTTTTTATGATATTAAATATTTTTATAAATAAAAAAGAATCTGAGATATACTTTAAAGTATCTCAGATTCTTTAACTTTGAGAATGTTATAAAGAAAGTCTATATTTATAATTCAGAATAAATTCTATCTTCTTTTCTTAATTAACTTTTATTACTTTTTAGATATAAAACCTTATAAATGTTTTATCAGTCTTCATATACAACATGCTATAATACTTTCGCCAAAAAGTTTTTAGTTCTTTCATGTTTGGGATGATTAAATAATTGATCAGGTGTTTCACTTTCAACGACATATCCATCTGCCATAAATATTACTTTATCACCAACATCTTTAGCAAAACCCATTTCATGAGTTACAACCACCATTGTCATACCCTCTTTAGCTAAATCTTTCATAACTTTAAGTACTTCATAAACAACTTCAGGATCAAGTGCTGATGTTGGCTCATCAAATAATATGACATCAGGATGCATAGCTAAAGCTCTTGCTATTGCTACCCTTTGTTTTTGTCCGCCAGAGAGTTGAGAAGGATATGCGTTAACTTTCTCTTCAAGTCCTACTTTTTTTAGAAGTGCTTTACCTTCAATTTCTAGTTTTTTTAAATCAACTTTTTTTAACAACTTAGGTGCTAAAATGACATTTTCTAATACTGTTTTGTGAGGAAATAAATTGAAATTTTGAAATACCATTCCCATTTTTTGACGTAATTCACTTAAATTTATATTTTTATGTGTTAATTCTTTTCCTTCAAAAATCACTTTTCCATTTGATGGTGTTTCTAATAAATTCATACATCTTAATAATGTACTTTTACCACTTCCTGATGGTCCTATAATTGCTACAACTTCTCCTTTATTAATTTCTAAATTTATATCTTTGAGTACTTCATTTTTATTAAATGATTTATTTAAATTTTGAACTTTAATCACTGGCTTTCATTCTCCCTTCGATTAAACTCATACCTCTAGATAATGTAAATGTTAAAACAAAGTACATTATCGCAGCGATAATTAACGGTGTAAAAGGATCAAATGAAATACCTTGTACAACCTGAGCGTTAAACATAATTTCTCCTACTCCTATAGTAGAAACAATAGATGATTCTTTAATTAGTGTTACAAATTCATTACCTAACGCTGGTAAAATATTTTTAATTGCTTGGGGTAAAATGATATATCTCATTGTTTTAGAATAATTTAATCCTAAACATTGCGCTGCCTCTGTTTGCCCTTTATCAACAGCATTAATTCCAGCTCTAAATATTTCTGCAATATAAGCAGAAGAATTAATAACTAGTGCGATAGTACCACATACTAATGCTGAAACGTCTAAACCTAGAACAGCTGTCGTTCCAAAGAAAACTAAAAATACTTGAACTAACATCGGTGTTCCTCTTAAAAATTCTATGTAAATAGAGGCAATCCATGAAAGCAATTTAAACTTACTCAATTTAGCTAAAGCAATTAAAGCTCCTAATACTACACCAATCATTGATATTAAAATTGTATTTTTAAGTCCTTTGATAAAAAATGCACCATACTTATCAAAAAAGCTACTATCGTCTTGCATATCTTTAGAAGCTTTGTCCATGTATTTGCTAATTAAATGTTGGTCATTGACTTCCTTAATAGATTTATTGACATTCGCTAAAAGAATAGGTGAATTTTTTGGCACAGCTATGACATTATCTTTCTTTTCTTCATTAAAATTCACATTAGCTATCATTAAGCTGTTATTTTGTTTTACATATGCTTCAGCAACAGGTTTTTCTATTACCAACCCTTCTACCTTATTACTTTTAACTGCAAGAATAGCATCTGGTAGACGATTTAATGAACTAATGTCTGCATTCTCTATTTCTTGTTGCGCAATTTTTTCTTGTTCAGTCCCTTTTTGTGCTGCAACTTTTTTATTAGAAAAGTCTTTTAATGTATGAAATTTATTTTTATCGCTTTTTCTAATAAGCATTACATTGCCCGTTTTAGTATAAGAATCTGAGAAATCAACTTCTTTCTTTCTTTCTGGTGTTGAAGTCATACCAGAAATAATAACATCAATTTTTCCCGTTTTTAATGCACCGAGTAAACTATCAAATTGCATATTCACAATTTTTAATTTTAAGTGATTATCTTTAGCAATTTTTTTAGCTAAATCGATATCTATACCTGCGTATTCACTCTTACCTTTTACAGTCTTTTCAAATTCAAATGGTGCATAATCAGCTGATAATCCTACCCTTAATTCTCCACTTTCCTTAATTTTTTCCCATTTTGCATCTTGATCAGCGTGAGCCATAGGTTCTATATTTATAAAGGTCAAACTAATTAAGATTGCTATGATCATTGTTTTAAAAATATATTTCATATAGCAACCTCCTATAACTTTTTAATTATTATACACAATAAAGTATTAATATGCAATAAAAAATTCGAATAAAAAAAGCATCTACATTACTATAGATGCTTAAATACCTTTAAAATAATATTATTGGTGAGTGATTTCAAATCTATAAATATTATCATTATATGATGGTATAAACTTTTTGCATAATTCATGAATAATAAAAGCACTAATGAATGGAACAATAAAATAACCTAATGCTAATAGAAGAATATTAAATGTTGAATCACCCGGCATTCTATTAAACGCATTAATTGGACCAACTAATCCTGTATAACCAAATCCAGCTGATAATGGTGTTCCTTTTATTCCAATGAAGTATGTTAACAAACCGGAAATAATACCATTAATGGTTAATGGTATTGCAATGATTAAATGTTTTAAATAAACAGGAATCATCATCTTCGCAGCGCCAATAAACAAAACTAAATTGACACCAACTGAATTGACACGTAAAGAACCAAAGAAAAAAGTAACGCATGCAGCAACAATTCCCATGTTAGCAGCACCACTACCTAACCCATTTAAACTAATAGCTGTAGCAATAGCAACTAGAGAAATTGGCGTAACCATTAGTAGTGAAAATGTCACACTTATTAAGATAGACATGATTAAAGGATTAAATTCAGTAAATGAATTAATCACATGTCCTAAACTTTTTGTGATAATTTGTATATATGGCAAAGTCGTTAATCCAATTAATCCGCTGACTACTGGAATAAATACAGGTAAAATAATCATTTCTAAAGAACCAAATTTTCCTTGTAATAATAAATATAAAGCACATGCGATAATAATAACTAAAATTACGTTTATAATATCGCCAATTCCTTTTAATGCAATACCATTGGCATTCATTTGTATAGCTCCAGAGCCCAACATTGCTGATATACCTATCATACTAGCACCCGCACCACTAAATTTGAATTGATGTGCTGCCAGTATTCCAATAATAAATGCCATAAATGATTGAATAATTGTCACTAATTGAAAAACAAGCTCTAATATTGGATGTTGATCTTTAAATAATTTTAGTAGTTCTCCTAAAAGTGCATTTGGAAGTAATGCAATAACTACTCCTGCACCAACTGCATTAAGAATATTACTAAAAAAATATTTTAAGTTTATTCTAGTTCTACTCATAATAGCCTCCATTTTTAAATATTAGCTATATAATATTATATTATCTCATTTTATACAATATAAAATAAGTAGTTAAAAAAATATCAAATAAAAAAGGATTAAGTAGAGTGTTCTACTTAATCCTTTTAAATCCATTACATACCGGCGGTCGGGGTCGAACCGACACTCCAATAAAGGAACGGGATTTTGAGTCCCGCGCGTCTGCCAATTCCGCCACGCCGGCTTAATATATATAAATAAAAAACTTCCCTATGGAAGCAATTATGGAGCGGAAGATAGGACTTGCACCTATATCTTGTTCCGGGAAGGAACATATTCTAAAAGTTGAAATACTCCCGCATTATATCAAATTATGGAGCGGAAGATAGGACTTGCACCTATATCTTGTTCCGGGAAGGAACATATTCTAAAAGTTGAAATACTCCCGCATTGTATCAAATTATGGAGCGGAAGATAGGACTTACACCTATATCTCATTCCGGGAAGGAATGTGTTCTAAAATTGAACTACTCCCGCATAGCACATGGAGGCGGCAACCGGATTTGAACCGGTGATAAAGGTTTTGCAGACCTCTGCCTTACCACTTGGCTATGCCGCCAAAAAAACTGGGCTAGCTGGATTCGAACCAGCGCGTGAC
>NZ_KV796918.1:0-457 GCF_001809305.1 Staphylococcus sp. HMSC072H03 | reverse complement strand
CCGATGCGTTAACCACTTCGCCACAACCGCCATGGCAGGGACAGTAGGAATCGAACCCACATCAAAGGTTTTGGAGACCTCTATTCTACCGTTGAACTATGTCCCTATTTATGATGGTGGAGGGGGGCAGATTCGAACTGCCGAACCCGAAGGAGCGGATTTACAGTCCGCCGCGTTTAGCCACTTCGCTACCCCTCCGTTAAGATGGTGCCGGCCAGAGGACTTGAACCCCCAACCTACTGATTACAAGTCAGTTGCTCTACCAATTGAGCTAGGCCGGCAAGAAATGGTTCAGGACAGAGTCGAACTGCCGACACATGGAGCTTCAATCCATTGCTCTACCAACTGAGCTACTGAACCATATATATTAAAATGATTAAATGGCGGTCTCGACGGGAATCGAACCCGCGATCTCCTGCGTGACAGGCAGGCGTGTTAACCGCTACACTACGAGACC
>NZ_KV796917.1:0-1844 GCF_001809305.1 Staphylococcus sp. HMSC072H03 | reverse complement strand
CCATCCGTTTGCATTTCAGTTGATACACGTGCATATAATCCAATACGTTTCTTTTTGAGTTGTTTCATACGACTTCATTCCTTTCAGATATTATTAAGTGTGATTGTTCAACGATATTGAGTGGACTATTTTTAAAGTAGATTCCTTGTAATTGTTTAGTTTGAGTTATGTTGATGCAATCGATAAAAGGTGCTATGGTTTCTAATGTCAATTTATCTTTGACTACATGACGGATTGTTTTGGTAATTTGTTTATGTGAATAATTAGAGTAACGTTCTTCACTTTCAGAGCCAGCAGATAAATGTTTAAACGTCTCGATATCAATTTGATTTTGTGCCAGTTTTTCGATGAGTTGTTCTTGTGTTAGATGTGATTGTCTGTGTTTCATTTGTTGGTGTTTTAGAGCTTTTAGTATTGTCTCATTTAATTTGTCATGAAATGACTGATTGTCACAATATGCTTTACAAGTGTTGAGGACCTCTGTTTCAATCATTTGCGCATTGATACCTTTAAATGGACACGTATGATAGGCTTCATTCATATTTTTAGGACAAACGTAGTAACGTAGAGAGTGTTTCTCTTTTTTTATCGTTAAGTTTGTTAATGTTGATTGACAGTAAGGACATTTGATTCGTCGCTTTAACTTATTTCTAGAATTGGATCGATTGTGTTGTTTGTGAATACGACGCTCTTGTGCTTCTTCAAACGTATCAACATCAATAATAGATGGAACGATATCATTAAACGTTCCATATTTATTAATGACACGACCACAATAGTTAGGGTTCAAGAGAATATTTCGAACTTGATAGGGCTTACGAGGAATAAGCTTAGGATGGTTATCTAAATGTTGGGAAATCTTTTTGTAGCCTATACCCTGTAAGTACCAGCGATAGACCGCTTTAACTGTATACGCTTCTTCTTCATGTACAATAAAATGACTTTGTCTATAACGATAGCCAAACGGAGCATGAGTTGTGATTAGCTTACCTTGTTTGGCTTTTTCTCTAATCCCATTTTTTGTTTGTTCGCTGATATTGTTTGATTCCATTTCCGCTAGACTCATAAGTATGTTCAAGCGAAAACAATCAAACTCTTTAGCTAAGTTAAAATAGCCATCGTTAACACTGATAATCGTGATATGATGTGTTTTACAAATTTCAAAGAATTGTATGGCATTTTTCAAATTACGATGGAGCCGATTTAGGCGATAGCAACACAATACTTTACATTTTCCAGAACGAATCGCTTCTACCATTTTTTGATAGCCCGAACGTTTTGTATGTCGACCTGTTTTCTTATCATCATAAAACGTCACATTAGACCATCCATATTGCTTAGCGGTATCCATAATGAGCGATTTTTGAGTAGCTAAGCTTTGTTGTTTGAGTGTACTTTGACGTACATAAGCAATCGCTTCTTCCATGTTATACACCTCCAAAAAGATAATATATATTTGTGAGTAAATTAGAATGAAAGGTCCAACGTGCTTTTAACACGTTGGACCGCAATGATTAATTATCGTTCTGTAACTCTTCAACGATTAAATCAGCTAGTAATTCAATCAATTCATCCATTTTATCTACTCCTGTACAATTGCATCTTTAAGTTATTAAAAAGGTATTGAGAAGTGGTCATTTAAAGATCAGCTAACTCATCATTTTGCTTTTTCCATAACTTAAAATTCTCTTTGTTATCCGTATTAATTTTAGTTTTAACAGGTTCAGCATCTTTAGTTAGACCAAAAATAGACGCATATTCTGGATCTAGCTTTAAATGGTAAAAGACAAGTGACTGTTTTTTGCCATTGTCATCTTTGACTGTTCGTTTTTTCGTAATTCGAT
>NZ_KV796916.1:0-453 GCF_001809305.1 Staphylococcus sp. HMSC072H03 | reverse complement strand
GAGGGTCAGAGGTTCGAATCCTCTATGGCTCATACGATTTATTTTAATATGCGGAAGTAGTTCAGTGGTAGAACACCACCTTGCCAAGGTGGGGGTCGCGGGTTCGAATCCCGTCTTCCGCTCCATTATTTTGCCGGGGTGGCGGAACTGGCAGACGCACAGGACTTAAAATCCTGCGGTGAGAGATCACCGTACCGGTTCGATTCCGGTCCTCGGCACCAATTTAAATATAGCGCCCGTAGCTCAACTGGATAGAGCGTTTGACTACGGATCAAGAGGTTATGGGTTCGACTCCTATCGGGCGCGCCATTTAAAATTATCAATTTAATATACGGGAAGTAGCTCAGCTTGGTAGAGCACTTGGTTTGGGACCAAGGGGTCGCAGGTTCGAATCCTGTCTTCCCGACTTCTTTAAAAATATGGGGGCTTAGCTCAGCTGGGAGAGCGCCTGCT
>NZ_KV796915.1:0-1347 GCF_001809305.1 Staphylococcus sp. HMSC072H03 | reverse complement strand
AGATGGAACAACAACAACAATTAACAAAGGTGTCGATGGTAAGACACCAAGCATCGAAGAACAACCAATTCTTGATGAAAATGGTAAACAAATTGGTGTGACAATCATTACGAAAGATGGTGATGGTCACGAAGTGAACCGTCAAGATATCTATAATGGTCAAGACGGTAAAACACCAAGTATTGAACAACAACCAATTAAAGATAAAGATGGTAATCAAGTTGGTGTAACGATTGTTGTCAAAGATGGTGATGGACAAGAAATAAGTCGCGAAAATGTTTATAACGGACAAAATGGTAAGGATGGCAAAGACGGTAAAGATGGTAAAACACCAAGCGTTGAGCAACAACCAATTCTTGATGAAAATGGTAAACAAATTGGTGTAACAATTATTGTCAAAGATGGTGATGACCACGAAGTGAGTCGCCAAGACATCTATAATGGTAAAGATGGCAAAGACGGTAAGGATGGCAAAGATGGTCATTCAGTTACAGCAGCCACAGAACGTGGTACAAAAGATGGTCAATCAGGATCATATATCCGTATTTACGAAGTGAACCCAGATGGAAGTCAAGGTAAATTAATTAGTGAAACATTTGTAGTCGATGGCTTAAATGGTAAAGATGGAAAAACACCAAGTATTGAACAACAACCAATTAAAGATGCTAATGGAAATCAAATTGGTGTAACAATTATCACAAAAGATGGCAATGGTAATGAAATCGGTCGTCAAGACATTTATAATGGTCAAGACGGAAAAACACCAAGTGTTGAACAACAACCAGTTTACGATAATAACGGTAAACAAATCGGCGTAACAATTATCACAAAAGATGGCAATGGTAATGAAACAGGTCGTCAAATTATCTTTAATGGTCAAGACGGTAAAGATGGTAAGACTCCAAGTATTGAACAACAACCAATTCTTGATAAAGATAGTAAACAAATTGGTATAACTGTTATTGTTAAAGATGGTAATGGTAAAGAAGTTAGCCGTGAAAACATCTACAATGGTCAAGACGGTAAAGGTAATACGCCAAACATCACTAATATTTATACTAATATTGAAAACAACATCGTTGTTGTTATAAATGGTAATATTGAAATCTTAGTACCTTGTGGCTGTGAAGATCACACTGTTCCAACACCACCAATTGAAGATGATTCAGACTCAGATAGCGACAGCGACTCAGATTCAGACTCTGACAGCGACAGCGATTCAGATTCAGACTCAGATAGCGATTCAGATTCAGACTCTGACAGCGACTCAGATTCAGACTCTGATAGCGATAGCGATTCAGATTCAGACTCAGATAGCGATAGCGACTCAGATTCAGACTCAGATAG
>NZ_KV796914.1:376423-376681 GCF_001809305.1 Staphylococcus sp. HMSC072H03 | reverse complement strand
GCTAGGTTTCCTAATTTTTGAAGTTTCCATTCTTCTTTAAACTCTGGAAATCTTAATTCTGGAGTATTTGTGTGTTCAGTCATGTTTTAACACTCCTAGTTCTTTAAGATAGTCATTGATTCCTGATTCTACAACAGAGATTTCTTTATCAATATCTGACAGTTGTTGTTGGACTTGGTCTAAGTCGATAGGTTCTTCTTCTTCAAATGTATCGACGTATCTTGGAATATTTAAGTTATAGTCATTTTCTTTGATTTC
>NZ_KV796914.1:130121-376323 GCF_001809305.1 Staphylococcus sp. HMSC072H03 | reverse complement strand
TAAGTTATAGTCATTTTCTTTGATTTCATCTAGGGAAGCGACGTAACTGAATTTATCAATCGTTTCTCTGTTACGATAGGTTTCAACAATTTTATCGACATCTTCATCTCTTAAGTGGTTTTGGTTTTTACCTTTTTCAAACGATTGAGAAGCATCAATAAAGATCACATCATCACTTACTTCACGACATTTTTTAAACACTAAAATACTTGTTGGAATACTTGTTCCAAAGAATAGATTAGCAGGTAAACCAATGACCGCATCTAAATAATTCTTTTCTTCAATTAAATATTTACGAATTGTACCTTCAGCAGCGCCACGGAATAAGACACCGTGCGGTAAGACGACCGCCATTGTGCCATTATCATCTAAGTGATAGACCATGTGTTGGATAAATGCGAAGTCAGCTTTAGATTTTGGTGCGAGTTTACCATAGCTACTGAAGCGTTCATCATCTAAGAATGAAGGATCTGCACTCCATTTCGCACTATATGGAGGATTCGCAACCACTGCGTCAAAACGTTCATCACGAACAGCTGGATTTTCCAATGTATCGTCGTTATCAATATGGAAACGTTTATAATTCACATCATGTAAAAGCATATTCATTCGAGCCAAGTTATACGTTGTACTGTTATATTCTTGGCCATAATATTCGCGTACCTTCGCTTCATTACCTACACGAAGCAGTAACGAACCTGATCCACAAGTAGGATCATACACACTACGAAGATTTTCTTTTCCAGTTGTGACAATCTTAGCTAAGATAGTAGAAACTTGTTGTGGCGTATAGAATTCACCTGCTTTTTTACCTGCGCTTGCTGCGAATTGACCGATTAAGTATTCATATGCGTCACCTAACATATCAATTTCTAAATCACTATGCACAAATGGTAATGTTGAAATTTGTACCATCACTTTAGAAATAAGCTGTGTACGTTTGGCATTTGTATTACCTAAACGACTAGATGTTAAATCCATGTCATCGAATAAATGAATGAAGTCGTCTTCACTATCATGTCCACGTGTAGAATTTTCGACATTTTTAATCGCAGTACTTAAGTCTTCAATTTGGAAGGTTTGTGTTTCGATTTTTTTGATAAGATTGCTGAATAAATAATCAGGTTCAATGTAGAAACCAATGCGTGCGATAAGTTCTTTTTCAACAATAGGGCGGTAGGTATCATTGTTCATGGATTCCTCGTATGAAATGTCATCTGCTTTAAGTAATTCGTTCGCGATTTCTTCGTTCTTTTCACTTAAAAAACGATAGAAAATTAAACCTAAAATATAGTTTTTAAATTCATTAGCGTCCATATTACCGCGTAGATCATTCGCAATGGACCATAATTTCTTCTGTAGTTCTGCTTGTTGTTGACGTTGTTTTTCTGTTGTAGACACAGATGATTCCTCCTCATAGATATGTAAATATTAATGGACTATAATATTTGTTTTCTTTTATAATTCATTTTAATGAAGAATAAAAAAGAAGTTAAGCGGTATGTTCCGCTTAACTGTAAATTGTTGGCAGAAATTTAAATTTTGTCGATTCTTAATTCGCTGCGCCATATTTTTCTGATGTTTCTTTCACAAATGACTTCACATTTTCAATTTTTTGAGAACGCACAATTAAGCCACCCGTGATACCTTGCTCGACGGTTCTATTATCTAATTGTCCACTAAATTCATATTCATTTACTACATTTTTAAGTAAATCAAGCGGATAATCTTTACTTGTCGCAAAATCTTGTAATTCTTGTTCTTTCTTCATTTCTTCAAAATCAAAGTAAGCATCTTCAACATTTGCATCGTGGCTTAAGGTTGGAACGACTCTTTCTAAGAATTCTCGAATTAAATCTGCTTTAAGGCGTAAATGATCATCGTCTGCTTTATTTAATAATTGATGGATTTGATGTTTTACTTTTTCAGTTTGTTGTTGATCCGATAAATCCATTTGGTTCAGTAAGTTAAGGATATATTGAACATTGATTAAGTCGTTTCTCAATATTTCAATCTTAAAATCAATATCATCTAAAACAGATGTTTTATCTTTAATTTTTTTATTTTTATCGTAAATGCTTAAATACTTACTTCTATAATCTTCATACGTTTGTGAATCAATACCAATTAATTCTTTTGTGAAGTAGAATTCATCAGATGTTTTTAATCGTTGCATGATACCAGCAAGTGATCTATAAATCATGACAAATTGATATTGTTCATCTTCGCGTTCTAAGTTATCAACGCTATCTGGTGTCGGTGCTATCTTGAACAATTTCGCAAGCGTGGTTTTGAATTCGTCTAAGATGACATCGAAGGAAGGACTCAGTACTGTGTCGGTGTCATTGGTTTGAGAGAATAATTCAATGGCTTTATCAGTATTGTCTTTAAGATTTCGGTAACAGACGATATTACCAAATGGCTTTGTTTCATCTTCAATACGATTGGTACGTGAATAGGCTTGAATCAAACCATGGTATTGAAGGTTACGATCAACATAAAGAGTGTTTAACTTCTTACTATCGAAGCCAGTTAAGAACATATCTACAACGATTAAAATATCTAGACGTTCGGCAGGGTTACCTTCTTTGACGCGTTTAGAAATGTCATTGAAGAAACCATCAAAGGTATCGAGTGAATAGTTTTTACCAAATGTTTGATTGTAGTCTAGGATAATGTGTTGTAATGTCTCTTTTGAATGAACATGATTGACTTGTTTCTTTTTATCTTCATTTGCTGCGTAAGTGAAGATAGTTGAAACATTCAAGTCATGTTGACCTTCTTCTTTAAGTTGTTTGAAAATGTTGTAATATTTAATCGCCATCGGAATGCTTTGAACGGTAAATATCGATGTGTACATTTGGTTGCGCGTTTTTTTATGATGATTGTTGATAATATGATCGGCAATCATTGTTAGACGGTCGTCAGCCATCCAGAGTTCATTTTCATCAATATTAGAAATATACGTATCATCAATAGGGTCGAGTGTGTTATCGAATGTATTGATGTATTCAACTGAGAAACCAAGAACGTTACCATCGCGAATAGCGTCTTTAATTAAGTAGGTATGTAGACATTTTCCAAAAATATCAGCTGTTGACCGACCGTCTTGACTGGCATTCTCTTCAAAACGTGGGGTACCTGTGAATCCGAAATATTGCGCATTGTTAAAGTGTTGGCGAATATCGCGATGCATTTCTCCAAATTGTGTGCGGTGACACTCATCAATAATGAAGACGACTTTATCATTTTTATATTGATCCATCACTTTTGCGCCAGATTTTACAGCATTCGACATTTTTTGAATTGTTGTGACGATCAGTTTTTGGAATGGGTCACCGAGTTGTTTTAACAGTTTATGTGTATTGTCTGTAAGGTCGACGGAATCCATTTGGAATTTATTAAATTCTGCGAGTGTTTGGCTATCTAAGTCTTTACGATCGACTAAGAAGATGACTTTTTTAATCGTTGGATCTTTTGCGAGAATTTGACTTGCCTTAAATGACGTTAACGTCTTACCACTTCCTGTGGTATGCCATATGTAACCATTGTTGTTCGTTTCTGTCGCACGGTTGATGAGTGCTTCAACAGCGTAGACTTGATAAGGGCGAAGGGCCATCAGTAATTTGTCTGTTTCATTCGTAATCATGTAGCGACTTATCATTTTTACGATACGACAACGGTCAAGGAAAGTTTCGATAAATTCTTTAAGGTTATTAATGCGACGATTTTGGGCATCGCTCCAATAGAACATAAAGCTTTTAAAGATTTCCTTGTCGCTATTCGCATAGTAACGCGTTTCTTTTTTGTTACTAACGACGAATAATTGAATGAAGCGGAAAAGACCGCGATAGTTATGTTTACGATAACGTTCAATTTGATTAAATGCTTGTGTAATGGCGATACCACTACGTTTTAATTCGATTTGAACGAGTGGTAGGCCATTGATAAGGATGGTTACATCATAACGACCTTTAAACTGATCTTCTACGGAAACTTGGTGCGTGACTTGGAACTTATTTTGACACCAATGGTCTGTATCGAAAAAGTAAAGGTAGACCTTCGTTTCGTCGTCGCGTTCTAATGTATAACTATCACGAAGTTGCATCGCACTTTCAAAGACACTTTTATCACTAATATCGACCATAAGACGTGAAAACTCAGCATCTGAAAGTGGTGTATTGTTTAAATTTTCTTTATTACGTTCATTTAAAATGGCTCGGAAATTCTGAACAAGTTGTTCATGACTATTAATATTTACACGTTCATAGCCTTGCGATTCTAATTGTTGTAGCACCTCTTCCTCAAGTGCCAACTCACCTTGATACTTCATAACATCACCCAATATAAGTACTTTATGATAAATATAGCATAGAATATATTAAAATATATATTGATAACAAAACTTATTAATCAGTTAAATATAAAAATGAGGTGTAAGTATGACAAAAAATATACCTGAGATTATAAGTATTACTTCAACTAATATTAATGAATGGGCAAACACTATAAATAGCAGGGAAATATTACCAGTACTGTTGCGTAAATTAATACACTCTACTATAAGTGAAATAGAATATATTGATTTTCCTGGATACGATAATTCCCAACAACCTGGTGCGGATGGAGTATTGAAAGTTAATGGTATTAAAAATGGATGGATTCCAGAAGGTAAGTCACATTGGGAATTTGGAACTAATAAAAATCCTCAGAAAAAAGCTAATAACGATTTTGAAAATAAGAGTAAGATAGAAAGTGAAGAATATAGAAAAGACAATACATTTGTATTTGTCACCCCAAGAAAATTTCTTAAAAAAGAACAATGGATTGAAGAGAAAAGAAAAGAAAATGCCTGGAAAGATATTAAAATAATTGATAATAATGATTTAGAACAATGGATTGAAACGGCACCTGAAGTTCAAATTTGGTTAGCAGATAAAATGAGCTTAAAAATAGAGGGATTTCAATCGTTAGAAGAAGCATGGGAAATTTGGATTAGAGATACTAAACCTAAATTTACTGAAGAAATGTTTAAAGTCTACTTGTATAGATTTGAGGACACTTTTAAAAATTGGTTAGAAAATAAAAATAAAAAGGTTTTATCTATAGCTTCAGAATCTAAAGAAGAATCTTTAGGTTTTATTTATTCTATGTTGAATAAGAATAACTTACATAGTTATATGGATAAAGTTGTAATTGTGAATAGTAAAAAAGCAGCAGATCAAATAAAAAATATAAATAATAACGCAATCTTGATAGTTTCAGATATAGAAAGTGAAAAAATTTTAAATAATAATATAGATAAAAAATTAATTATTATAAAACCAAATATACTCAATGATTCTGAATTAGATATAAATTTAGAAATCTTAAACTTTAGTGAATTCCAAGACAGTTTAGAAGATTTAAATCTTACTTTTAATGAAATAAATAATTTAGCTAAATATACAGGAAAGTCATTAACTATATTGAGAAGACAATTAACAAAAAATGAAGCCATAAAAAATCCTTCTTGGTCAACAAATAAATCAATTTCAAAAAAATTGATTCCATATGTATTCTTAGGTGGAATTGATAAGAATTATATAGGTGATTTAGAAATATTAATGGAATTTTCTAATGAAAAGAATAATGATATCATAGAAAGTAATTTTAATGAGCTTATTAGTGTAGATGATTCTCCAGTTTGGAAAATTGCTAATATACAAGGAATTAAATCTAAAATAGATGCATTTTATGGTTTAAGAACACAAATTAGTAATGAAAATATAATTTCTTTTTTTAGTATTGCTAAAGAAATTATAAATAATAATGAAATTATACAGAGTAATAAATTGATTTCTATTAAAAAATACTCTAATCTTCTTCAAAGAAATGTGATAGAAACATTAGTTATATTAATGACTAATCAAAATGTTTTTGGTAAACAATTAACTGTTAATATAAAAAATATGATAGAAACATTTGTTAATGAGGAAATGAATTCAATAAATAGTGATAATATTTCAGAGAAAATTATTTATTTTCCCTTATATGCTGAAGCAACTCCCCAAATATTTTTAATGGTGATACTTAAAAAATATTTGAAAGATAAAAAAATTATAAAAAGTATTATTCAAAGTAATGATAGAGTTTATTTATTACATGCGTTAGAAGTTTTAGCATGGGACCCTAAAAACTTATATAAAGTTACTCGAATTTTATTAGAAATGACCCAATATCAAATTAGTGATAATCTTGTAAATACACCTATTAATACACTAGTGGCGATATATTCACCAATTTTTCCTCACCCAATGTCTAAAAGTAACGATGTTAGAACAATATTATCTCAATTTATTGATGAGTATTCTGAATCCTTATGGGAAATGACAATTAGTATATTAGATTTTAAGAATCGAATAACCTCTATTTCAAATACTCCAAAATTTAATAGGGAATTAATACAATGTGATTTGTCAGGTTTAAAAAATCAAATACTAGACATTGCTAAAATTGATGAATTTATTAATTTTTTAGATGAATTTAATAATTTAGATGTAAAGAAATTAAAAAAGTTATTACTTATAAGTAGCCAAGGAATAGAAGACAAAGTGTTAGAAACTATATTTAGTAAAATTGAAAATTTTGCTGCTCAAGCTAGTGATGAAGAAAAATCATTATTATTAGATGCACTATATAATCACTCTTATCAAGATGAAAAAACTTATGAGATATATTTAACTAGAATTAAAAAATTATACGAATTACTAAAACCAAAAAATAAAATAATAAGATACGCTCCAATATTTAGTAGAAGATACAATCTAAAAATCTTTGAAAGAAAAAAAGTATATGAAGTTGATGATAATGTAGAAGTAAAAAAGGAAAAGGTAGTACATTATCAAACACAAAAATTGAAATATTTTCTTGAACAAAATAATATTGAAGATTTAGTATCCTTAATCACTTATGTTGATGCACCTACTAATGTAGCTAATCTCTTGCTAAAATTAAATATTAATAAAGAAGAATTAATAAATATAATATATAAACGAAAATCTAATGCTAATTTAGAAATATTTTTAAGGAGTTACTTATTTAAGTTACAAAGCACAGAAATTGAAAAAATAGTTAGAAATATTTGTGAAGATAAAGTAAAATGTTATGTACTAAGTTTTACTCCAATCAATAAAAAAACGTTATCTTATATAGAGAGTTTACAAGAAAAATATAATAGAAACTTATGGCGAAATATAAAAAATATTGTTATTGATCAGTATGATGTAGATATTAATTTTATAATAAATAAGTTACTTGAAAACGAAAATATGATAGAAGCTATAAATATATTATTTGATTATGAAAAACTGAATGATTTTGATACTGAGTTATTGGTAAAAACACTAGAAAAGTTTAGTAGCAAAACTAAAGATTTTAATACTACAAAACTAAGTTATGAAATTAAAGAAATATTTTCAAAATTAAATGAAAGTGATTTTTCTAATACTGCTAAACTAGCAAGACTAGAAATAGAATATTTTAAATTTCTAAGTACTTATAATGAATATGAATTTCCAAATATTAATACAATGATTATAGATAATGAAGAGAATTATATAGAATTAATAAAATGTATATCGAATGAAACTGATAAATTTTTGGGAATTAATATGAATTTATACACTCACATACATTTAGTAAATAGTTATATAAAGTTCAATAATGAATGTACTTATGAAAAAATTGAAAATTGGTTTAATAGTGTATTATTAAAGCTAGAAGGAATTAATATAGAAAAATATGGAAAACAATGTTTGGGACATCTAATTTTTAATTCTATGAATAATTTTGAAGATATTGATAATAATGAGAAATTTTATAAATTATTAGAACATTTTAGTGAAAATGATATTTATAATGGATTTAAAAGTAGTGTTATTAATTCTCTAGGAGCTATGTTCAGACATAACGGAGGAGAATTTGAAAGATTTAAAAGTAAAAGCTATTTAGCGATTGCAAACAAACTACAATCTAGATTTTTGCAAGTAAGTATGATGTTTGAGGAAATTTCAAATAGTTATGAACACATGGCGGAACATTGGGATATTGATTATGAAATAGATAAAAGGTTGCTTTAATTTACTCTATCTTAACTTTACACTTATATTTGTTAAACATTCCTTCTGTAAGATGAAAGTGTATTTATTTCATTTTACAGGGGGATTTTTTATGTCTAAGAAGCAGTTATTTAATAAGAAAGAATCGTTCTCGATTCGTAAATATTCTTTTGGAGCAGCGTCAATCTTAGTGGGAAGTTTATTGTTTTTAAGTGGTCATGCGTCTGCTGCTGAAACAACTGAAGCGACAACACATGAGACTACATCTATTGAACACATCCAATCAAAACAGGAATCAACGTCAACACAAGAAGGATCTAATACAAAAGAAATTTCTACTACACAGGAACCATTTACAACGGAAACAACTTCGAATACACAGGGGACGCCTTCAACACAAGAAGTAAAATCAACAGAAGAAACACCTTCGTCTCAAGAAACTACAAGCATAGAAGAGACGCCTTCATCGGAAGAAAGTCAATCTAATACTATTACAACAAGAGAAGAACCATCTACAGAACAACCATCTTCAATAAAAGATATACATACTAAAGAAACATCCACAACTGAAACATCAAAACCACCTGCAATACGACAAAGTATAAAAACTCAACCTGAAACGTCACAACAACAATCATCTTCAACAGACACTAAAGCACAATCATCTACGCCATCAAAATCAACAAGCACTAAAAAAGAAACAATACCATCTTCTAACAAAGAAACATCTACACAAGAACAACTTTCAACACAAGAAAGTAAACCAACGTCACACAAGTCTGTTGTTCAAGATGCGAAAGAGGATAACGTAACGCCGGTACATGAAAATATTTCAACTTACTCAAATCAAATATCTGCACAGCTTGCTCCAAAAGCTGACACAACGTCTACGGTAGCGTCCACATCTGAAAGCAAAGTCAATATTCAAGACATCCCTAAGACGGAATTTAAGAACTTAACGTCTAATGAAAAAGAAGTATTGTATCAAGCGTTACAACAAGATGCGAATACACAAAATCAACAACCCAAAGCCTTTCTTTCAACAACACCAATGTGGACGTCTGCGCAACGTACAAAAAATGCATCTCGTACAGGACAAGATCAATTGAATGTGACACATACAGGGCGTTATACAAGTGGTGCAGATTTCGGTAATGGTGGCACGGAAATTGTAAAATATAATCCTACAACGGGTGATGCATATTCAATTAATGGCGATAAAGAAGCGTTAGATATTATTGACGCAGCCCATCCTAATGCGGACGGTACGATTAATCTGAAAAAACGTATTTACTTACAAGATAATGGCATTGAAGCTGGAGATGTGACAAGTGTAGCTGTTCATCCAAGTGGCGATTATTTTGCGGTGTCTGCACCAGCAATCGATAAAACACAACCAGGTACCGTAGCATTCTATGATAAAAATGGAGCTTATCTAAATCATGTGACGGTAGGAAGTCTACCCGACATGGTCACATTTTCTAAAGATGGTAAGTATGTACTTGTCGCAAATGAAGGTGAACCGAATGATGATTATACGGTAAATCCTGAAGGGTCTGTTTCTGTCATCGATGTGGCAAATAGACCAAGTCATTTAAATGCACAAGATATTCGTACAGTATCATTTACTAAAGAACATCAAAAGGGCCTACGTGCTTTAGGTCCTAATACAGAAGATGCGCACTTAAATATTGAACCAGAATATATTGCAGTAGATAATCAAAGTAAATATGCGTATGTCACATTACAAGAAGTGAGCGCCATTGCGAAAATTGATATTGCGAATGCTTCCATTGTTGATGTAAAAGCGTTACCGTATAAAGATCATTCGTTCGTTCAAAATTCAATGGATACGTCTGATAAGGACGGTAAAACAGAATTACGTCGCGTACCGGTGTTAGGTTTACTGCAACCAGATGGTATCGAAACCTATGAATATAATGGTGAAACATATTTGGTAATTGCGAATGAAGGAGATTCACAAGATTATAAAGGATACTCTGAAGAAACACGTGTGAAGAAAATTAAAGATGATATTCAGTTAGATGCGACCTATTACCAAGGTTATACACAAGAAGAATTAGATAAGATGGTAAAAAATGGTTTATTTGATGATGACCAATTAGGTCGTTTAAAAGTGACAACCGATCAACCCTTTAAAGACGAAAATGGTACATACCACGCGTTAGTCTCTTATGGTGGACGTTCATTCTCAATTTTAAGAGCATCTGATTTAGAAATGATTTATGATAGTGGCAATGATATTGAACAACGTATTTTAGAATTATTACCTGAACGTTTTAATGCAGATTATAAAGATTACAATGATATTGAAGTCGATGGTCGTAGCGATGATAAAGGTCCAGAAGTTGAAAATGTGGTAGTTGGACAAGTAGGTCATCATTCATATGCATTTGTTGGTTTAGAACGTGTAGGCGGTATTATGATTTATGATATTACTGACCCTTATGAACCATATTTTGTAAAATATTTATATGATCCAGATAATAAAGATATTTCACCAGAAGGCATTACTTTTGAACGTGCAGAGGAAAGTCCAAATGGTAAACCATTGTTAATCGCATCATTTGAAGTCTCTGGCACAACTTCAACTTGGGAGTTAGATGATTTACTTAGTGAAAATGAAGATGAAATACCAAGTGATGATATACCAGATGATAACACGGCAAAAGAAGATGATGATACATCTAAAGTAGATGATAGCCACAAAAGCGATGTAGATGGTAATCAGACCACAGGCGACACATTTTCAAAAGACAATAGTAAAACAGAAGATATGGCGTCTCCAGTTAAAAATGAGACAAATCAAAGCGACACAATAACTAAAGATAATACTCATTCACAAAAATTAATTCATCATTCAGATGATATGAATCAAGGTATACATTCAAGTCGTCCACATGTAGAAGATAACACTCAACCTATGCGTCATCACGATATGAAATATGAATCAACTCAAAGTGGAGATACACATGAAATGAAAAGTGAATATGTTAACCGTCATATGAATAATCCTAAACATACGCATCATCATCAACATGAGTTACATCATGAACTTACACAACCTATGACAATACCTGGCCATACGATAGACGTAATAAATAACTCAACATCTGCAATGCATTCTATGAAACATGTAGCGCATAAAGATAATAAACATGTACAACACTTACCACAAACAGGCCAACACGATACAACAATGACATTATGGTCAGTATTAGTTGGTGGTTTAGGCTTAGCATTTTTAAGAAAACGTAAAACTTCAAAAATAGAAAAATAATATAGATGTCATTTAGCTGAGATGTTTAATCGTCTCAGCTTTTTGCATAATAAAAGAGTAGCTATAATCAATTGTTATTATGACAAATGTAATAGTTAAAGTCACACACATATTGTACTTAACACGTCATATTATAAAGAGTGGACACATATTTAAAAGAAAGTGAGTGACTTAATAAATATATTCAAAATAAGTTATAATTACAGATTATTTCATTTGTATATTTATATCATTTTGTCGATCATTTCATAATGTATAAGATAGATATATTTTGAAGTAATTAAGTAAAAAATAAACGGAATTTTCAATTTAATTTAAAAAATTAAAAAATTCCGTGAAATATATTTCGTTTTTTAGTAAACTGTCTACTAAGGAAGAAAGTAAGTAGTGAGATATTGTTCGATTTGAAGCCATACCTCACATCTAAATTAAATATAAGGGGATGACAGTAGATTATGGATTTATTAATTGGTACGTTGTTTTTAGTTTTAGTCTTAGTGATTTTTACGTTATTTACATATAAAGCACCTAGTGGTATGCGTGCAATGGGAGCTTTAGCCAACGCAGCTATTGCGACATTTTTAGTAGAAGCTTTTAACAAATATGTAGGTGGAGAAGTATTTGGTATTAAATTTTTAGAACAACTAGGTGACGCTGCGGGAGGTCTTGGTGGTGTCGCTGCTGCTGGGTTAACGGCCTTAGCTATTGGTGTTTCACCTGTGTATGCATTAGTTATCGGAGCTGCTTGTGGTGGTTTAGACTTACTTCCAGGGTTCTTTGCTGGGTATATTGTAGGTTATCTTATGAAATATACAGAAAAATATGTTCCAGATGGTGTAGATCTTATTGGTTCAATCGTTCTTCTTGCACCACTTGCACGTTTAATTGCGACGGGTTTAACGCCAGTAGTGAATAATACATTACTAAAAATTGGTGACATTATTAAAAGTAGTACGGACACAAATCCAATTATTATGGGGATTATTCTTGGAGGCATTATTACGGTTGTAGGTACAGCACCGTTAAGTTCAATGGCTTTAACCGCATTACTTGGTTTAACTGGCGTGCCAATGGCCATTGGTGCTATGGCTGCATTTAGTTCGGCATTTATGAATGGTACGCTGTTCCATCGTTTAAAATTAGGAGATCGTAAGTCAACGATTTCAGTAAGTATTGAACCGTTATCTCAAGCTGATATTGTCTCTGCTAATCCGATACCAGTGTATGTGACAAACTTCTTTGGAGGAGCTGTTGCAGGTTTAATTATCGCTTTATCTGGTATGATCAATGACGCAACAGGTACAGCAACACCCATTGCAGGATTCTTAGTGATGTTTGGTTTTAATAGTCCAATGAAAGTGATTATCTATGGTGTTGTAATGGCCATTGTGGGTGGTTTAGCAGGTTTCCTTGGTTCTCTTGTATTCAAAAAATATCCGATTGTTACAAAACAAGATATGATAGATCGTGAAGCAAAAAGAAAAGTTAAAACAGCATAAATATGAGTGACTTCTTTGTCAAAATATGGCAAAGAAGTTTTTTGTTGTATGTTTTAAATTTTCTATCTTATGTTTTTTGTGTAATAATATAATAAAAAGTTACACATATTGTAACGTTCATACACATCATGTGTATTGAATTTTAAATGCTAAATCTCTGACAAAGGAGTGGGCTAAGATGCAAAATTTAAGAAATAGAAATTTTTTAACATTACTTGATTTTTCAAAAAAAGAAATGGAATTCTTACTTAATCTCTCTGAAGATTTAAAACGTGCAAAATATGCTGGTATTGAACAACAAAAACTTAAAGGTAAAAATATCGCTTTAATTTTCGAAAAAAATTCTACACGCACACGTTGTGCGTTTGAAACAGCAGCTTATGATCAAGGTGCTCATGTGACGTATCTTGGGCCTACAGGTACACAAATGGGAGTAAAAGAAACGGCTAAAGATACGGCTCGTGTTTTAGGTGGGATGTATGACGGTATCGAATATCGCGGATTTTCTCAACGTACTATTGAAGAAATTGCAGAATATGCTGGTGTTCCGGTTTGGAATGGTTTAACGAATGAAGATCATCCAACACAAGTGCTTGCTGATTTTTTAACTGCAAAAGAAGTATTAAAAAAACCTTATGAAGACATTCATTTCACATATATTGGTGATGGACGCAATAATATGGCAAATGCATTGATGCAAGGCGCAGCTATTATGGGAATGACATTCCATCTTGTGTGTCCGAAAGAGTTAAGACCTAAAGATGAGTTACTAAAAACATGTCAGTCATTGGCTGATAAAAACGGCGGTACTATTTTAGTGACTGACAATATTGACCAAGGGGTGAAAGGATCGGATGTGATTGCTACAGATGTGTGGGTATCGATGGGTGAACCTGACGATACTTGGGAAGAACGTATTAAATTATTAGAACCTTATCGTGTAACAAAAGAATTAATAGAAAAAACAGGCAATCCACATACCATTTTTGAACACTGTTTACCTGCTTTCCATAATGCAGAAACAGAAATTGGTAAACAAATTAAAGAAAAATATGGTTTGAATGAAATGGAAGTCACAGATGAGGTCTTCGAAAGTGATCGTTCTGTTGTCTTTCAAGAAGCCGAAAACAGAGCACATACGATTAAAGCAGTAATGGTGGCAACTTTAGGCGAATAGAGAAAAAAGGGGGACCTATGGATGTCTAAAATCGTGGTCGCATTAGGTGGCAATGCTTTAGGGGAATCACCGAAAGAACAATTAGAGCTTGTAAAAGGAACAGCTCAATCATTAGTTGGTTTAATAAACAAAGGATATGAAGTGGTCATTAGTCATGGGAATGGACCACAAGTGGGAAGTATTAATTTAGGATTAAATTATGCAGCAGAACATGAACAAGGCCCGCCTTTTCCATTCCCTGAATGTGGCGCAATGAGTCAGGCGTATATTGGCTATCAAATGCAAGAAAGCTTACTTAACGAACTCCATACTTTAGGTATCAATAAAGAAGTTGTAACACTCGTGACACAAGTCGAAGTAGCAAACGATGATCCAGCGTTTCAACATCCAACGAAACCTATTGGCTTATTTTATACAGAAGAACAAGCAGATAAAATGAGACAAGAAAAAGGATATACATTTATGGAGGATGCAGGACGTGGGTACCGTCGCGTTGTGCCCTCTCCTCAACCTATTAATATTGTTGAACTTGATAGTATTGAAACACTCATTAAACATGGTACGCTTGTCATTGCAGCTGGTGGCGGCGGCATCCCAGTTGTTAAGGAACAAGGTCGTTATCAAGGTGTCGATGCAGTCATTGATAAAGATAAGACAAGTGCATTACTTGCAGCGCATTTACAATCGGATCAATTAATGATTTTAAC
Organism: Staphylococcus sp. HMSC072H03; assembly: GCF_001809305.1. Classification (NCBI taxonomy): domain Bacteria; kingdom Bacillati; phylum Bacillota; class Bacilli; order Caryophanales; family Staphylococcaceae; genus Staphylococcus; species Staphylococcus sp. HMSC072H03. Next base: position 361,540 of record NZ_KV796914.1, on the reverse strand, counting down.
AGCCGTTGATTATGTTTATATTAATTACGGAAAAGACAATCAAGAAGGACTAAGTGACGTTACAGTCGATGATATGAAAGAATATATTGCCGATAATCAATTTGCGAAAGGCAGTATGTTGCCAAAAGTAGAAGCAGCTCTTCAATTTATTGAAAAGAATCCCAAAGGTAGTGTGTTGATTACTTCTTTATCAGGTTTAAATGATGCGCTAGAAGGTAAAATTGGTACACGTATTACAAAATAAATAGTTATATTAAATCGCTTGAGCCTAATATATGTATTTTACATATGTAGGCTCAAGTTTTTTTATGAGTTACTCAAATATCTAATAGTTACAAGTTCTACTTCGGATTGTCTGAGGTTATATTCATAGACCATTTCATTTTAAAACATCCTTTGATTTAATCAAAGAATAATGTAAACTTATTATTATATAAAGTTTACAATTATGAGTTTTATTAGTGTATTTTAAAAGATAGGAGTGACAAACATCATGACATTAAATCTAGCAGAACGTGTATTGAATGGAGAAGCGTTAACTAAAGAAGAGTGTCTAAGTCTATTTCAAGACGAAACGATTGATACGTTTGAATTATTAAATGAAGCCTATATAGTAAGAAAACATTATTACGGTAAAAAAGTAAAACTGAATATGATTTTAAACGCGAAAAGTGGCATATGTCCGGAAGATTGTGGTTACTGTGGTCAATCTGTCAAAATGAAAGAAAAACAACGTTATGCTTTAGTGGACCAAGAACAAATTAAAGCAGGGGCACAAGTCGCGACAGACCATAAAATTGGAACGTATTGTATTGTAATGAGTGGACGTGGTCCTTCGAATAAAGAAGTAAATCATATTTGTGATACGGTAGAAGATATTAAAGCTATTCATCCACAACTTAAAATTTGTGCGTGTTTAGGTTTAGTCGATGATGAACAAGCGACACAATTAAAAGAAGCCGGTGTTGATCGCTATAATCATAATTTAAATACAAGTGAACGTTACCATGAGGAAGTTGTTTCAACACATACATATGAAGATAGAGTGAATACGGTTGAAATTATGAAAGAACATAATATTTCACCATGTTCTGGTGTGATTTGTGGCATGGGAGAAACAGATGAAGATATTATCGATATGGCATTTGCGTTAAAAGAGATTGATGCAGACAGTATTCCAGTAAACTTCTTACATCCGATTAAAGGTACCAAGTTTGGTGGGTTAGACTTGTTATCTCCAACAAAGTGTCTACGTATCTTAGCTCTGTTTCGATTGATTAATCCTACTAAAGAAATTCGAATTGCGGGTGGTCGTGAAGTCAATTTACGTTCACTTCAAGCAACTGCACTTCAAGCAGCCAATTCTATCTTTGTAGGCGATTATTTAGTAACAGGCGGACAACCTAATGAGCTTGATTACCAAATGATTGAAGATATGGGATTTGAGATAGACGGGTAGTGAACATATTATAAAACACCTTCTAGCAGTTTTGGTTAGAAGGTGTTTTATTTAATATCTATTTTTCAGTATTTTTTCTTGCTTTATACGCATGAGTTGCTGCTGCACTTGCATTTTGAGAAGCTTCTGCGGCATTTTCATTGGCTGCTCTAGCGCTATGTGCCGCTCTTTCTGCCCATATTGCAGATGCTTGGGAATTGGATGCTGCTAATTCTGACGCGTATTTTGCTGCTTTAGCATCTACACTTGTTTGAGTAACAGTAGAAAGAATTTGTTGTTGTTGTCCTTCCATACGTGCTTGATGTGATTCTGTTTCATATAAATTAATAGCTTCTTTTAAAGTATCAGCGCGTTGGTTATAAAGATAACTAAACATTGAACGTAAAGAATGAATGTGAGTATAAGCTTTTGGAATACGTTGTTGGGCTTTAGAAGCTGCTACAGTGTGGTGTATATCAGTTAATGTGTGTTGATGACGTTGAATATTATGTTGATGCTGTTGAATATCGGGTTGATCTTTCAGCTCTTTTTCAGCTTTTTTATATCCTTTCGATTTAGTAATTGATTTGTTTTCAGGTCTGATATTTTTATTTTTGACGAACCAGACGATAAGTAAAATGAGTCCAATCATCATAAGGCTAGTTGAGTGATAGATAAACAATGATATGAGTATCATCACAAGACTCGGTAATAATAATATTAACATGTTTTTCTTTTTGACTTGTTTTAATGTTAAGTGTTTTATCTCTTGTTCTTCTTGACGAATGAGTTTATTTTGAAACTCTTTTTGATCATGTGCTTTAATTAATAATGCGATATCTGACATTAACTGTTCTTTTGTTTGATACATATATTAACTACTCCTTATTCCATATTGAAATCTGAGAATTTAACTTGTGTAACGTCTTTATCTTTAGGTGAGAGGTCAACGAGTTTTTGATGTTTATTATCTAATTTAATCATTGTATATTTATAATCGTCATCATCCGCATCATCTCCTCTAAGGGCTGAAGGATTTGCTGTAAAGGTTCCAATATACTCTACATTTTTAGTGGGATATTGAGATTGACCTGTTTCAACGCTTGTATAAAACATAAAACTATCTTTGTCGGTAGCGGATTGATTCATCGCCTTACCAATATCATTTTGGAAATCTTTTTTAGAAATGTTATTTGTAGTTAGTAATGTGAATAAAGGTTTTCCGTTATCTGTGGTTAATTCTATATAGCTTTTAACATCTTGATAAGGTGTTTCGTCATAGTCAACGTCTTTACTATCTAGTGTTTTTTTGACTTCGTTGGCATCTAACTTACTAATTAAGCTAGGTGGAATTTCTAAAGAATCATCGAATGCAATCATTTTCATCTTGCCGGCTTTCGTGAGGTATATCCAATCTACTTTTGATTCTCCATTGGAATTACTTACGGTATATAAAAAGTGTTCCTTTTTATCATTAATAATATCTTTAATAGAAATATCTTTTTTATGTTCGATACTTTGGCTACATCCTGTCAGTGAAAAAGTGAATATTGCTAAGCTCATTATGATGAGGAAAGGTTTGAATTTTTTCATAGTAACAGCTCCTTAATAAAATTTTTAAAATGAACATGTAGGATGTATATATTACAACCTACATGTTATGAGGTCATACTTCATTTCTTAGATAAATCATTTGTAGTTTGATAAGTTCTACGGTGAATTGTTTTAATAGATGATCAGGAGAAATCAATCGTAACGAGCGATGATATTGAAAACACAAGTCAATTGCTTCATTAGGATTTAAATTCATTTGAACGTCATATGTTTTATCGTTTTTATTTAAAATTTTAATGTCATCACGTATTTTTAACGTTTCGTATAGCTTAAATGTCACTTCATATGTCACTTGAACACGTAAGTCATCTTGATGTGAATATTTAGGAGAACGTTTAATAAAGTAGCTATTTTTACTTTGTTCAAATTGAATTTGTAACTCAAGATCTGAGTGCAGCGTTGATTCATATAGATAATGTCGAATATTATCTATATCTCGTTGAATCGTTCTAGGATTCACATTAAATTCTGTTGCAAGTTCTAATTTGTTGACTGTTTCATTTTTTAATAATTTATCGTAGATATTTAATACTCTAAATGCTTGTTCCATAGGCGAAAGCTTCCTTTCACAAAACCTAAATTTATTATAAGAAACGACCTTAGACATGATAGGTCATTTCTTTAAAAGTTTTTATTTTATAAAAATTGTATTTTTCGCTTTAAATGGCGTACTATTTAAATTTGAAAATTCAAGTTAGGTATATCGTGTCTAACCTAGTCATTTCCCAGGACATATGAATAAAGAATGAACCATTCTATTAATTCAGATGGATTAGTCGATATGAGTTTTAAATAAGGGCGTAGTGTATGATTTTGATTCAATTTGTGAAAGATTTTAGTGAAATAGCAGTTTAATAATGTTTCATCGTTAGTGCATAATTGACCAAATTCAATACGTTCATATTGAGCGATTATCGTTTGTGGTGTTTCATTTAGATTACTGAGTTCTGTAATGATTTCGTGATATATCATGTCATTCACCTCCATTTCTCACATTGGAAACTAAAGGCGCCTGACAAGGCGACTTCTTTTATTTTTAGACGGGCAAGGAGTTGTAAAAGAGAGAGGTAAGCATAAAGTAAAAAAACGCCCCCTTACCAATTAAGGTAAGGGGGCGCGATATTAAGGGTTGTTTAAAATGATATAAAAAAGTCTCTCGCAACTATGCGAGAGACTTTTTTATAGTTTTTTACATAAATCCAATCAGTTTCATCCATAATGAGCCAATGCCTAACCAAATAACAAGATAAACAAGTCCTAATACGATATTCATGAGCCACCAACGTTTTTGTGTAATGTAACCTGCTGAATAAAGAATTGGGGCAGGACCACTACTATAGTGTGTTGTTGATGCCATTAAGTTACCAAAGAAACCAAGCATGAGTGCACTAAATAATGGTGGTGCGCCAGCTGCAATGGCAACGCCAAGTAATGCTGCGTACATTGCACTGACATGAGCCGTTGAACTTGCAAATAGATAATGTGAATAGAAATAGAAAATCACTAATATCACAAGTACTATAGGCCAACTAAAGCCATGTAAACTATGCGCAATGGTTTTACTTAACCAAGGAATAAATCCGAGTTGATTCAATTGATCTGCCATCATGACAAGTACTGAGAACCATACCAATGTATTCCAAGCGCCAGTTTCATTTAAGATATCTTTCCAATTTAATACGCCAGTTAAAAGTAAAAGTGATAATGCGATAAATGCAGTAAGCGTCGCATCGATACCAATAAAGCTACCAGTTACCCATAGTAATAAGGCAATAGCAAAGATAGCCATCATAAATGCTTCAGCTTTTGAGATATGACCCATCTCAGATAACTCATGTTCCGCCCATTTTTTAGCATTTGGCGTCTCTTTAACTGTAGGTGGATATATTTTATATATAATAAAAGGAACTACAATGAGTGAAATTAAACCAGGAATTAAGGCAGCTATAAACCAATCTGTCCAAGTTAAATGGATATGTGCTGTTTTGGCTGCTAAGTCTTGTGCAAGTGGGTTACCTGCCATTGCAGTTAAGAACATTGCTGCGGTAATTAAATTTCCATGAAATTCTGTAAATATCAAAAATGCACCCATTTTACGTTCGGTACCTTCTTTTGGCGTTGAACCAAAAGAAGTTGATAAGGACCGAATAATTGGGAACATAATACCACCAGCACGTGCAGTATTACTTGGTGTAGCAGGTGCTAAAATTAAGTCTACGCCAACAAGAGAATAGGCTAATCCAAGGGTCTTCTTCCCAAATAATTTAACGAATTGTAAGGCGATACGACGTCCTAGCCCTGTTTTTACAAATCCTCTAGAAATAAAAAATGCCATAGCAATAAGCCAAATACTTGAATTACCAAATCCTTGAACGGCTGTTTTAATATCAACAACGCCGACAAGCACAGTAAGAGTAAATCCGAGTATAGAGACGGCACCAATCGTCATCGGTTGTGTGATACATCCGATAATGGTTGCGACAAAAATCGCAAACATGAACCATGCTTGTATATTTAAAGATTCAGGTCTAAACGGTGCAAGTAAGGCAATAATTCCTCCAACAATAATAGGAAGTATAAATTTTTTATACTTCATTGAATGATCCATATAGTAGCCTTCTTTCTTGAAAACACTTTTATACATGTCTAGAATAGGCCCATTCTTTAAGAATGTACAGACTAATATTTAAAAAAATAAATAGAAGAAAGTAGGGGGGAATTTAAGTGTACTTTAGTCAATTGGGCAGTAATTGGCTAAAGTACACTTAGAATAACTTTAATTATTTTATTCGCTATCTTTAATATCAGTAATGAACATATGGCCTGGCGCATGTGTAATCATAAGTTCTGGTTTAGCATCGAGTGCAACGGATTGTGGAGTTACGCCACATCCCCAAAAGACAGGCACTTCATTAGGATGAATAGTGACGGCTTCTCCATAGTCAGGGACATTAATATTTTGAATGCCAATATGTTCAGGGTTGCCGATATGGATTGGCGTGCCATGTACATGTTTAAAGTGTGAGGTTATCTCAGTAGCTTTAATAGCTTGAGACATAGTCATTGGACGCATGCTGACTGTAATATTTCCTGCAAATTGTCCACTTGGCTGAGCTGGTATAGTTGTTCGATACATTGGTACATTATGTCCTTCTTCAATATGTCGTACGGGAATGTCTGATTCTAACAACGCATGTTCAAACGTAAAACTGCATCCAATTAAGAAGCTCACCATGTCCTCAGTATATAAGTCAGAAATCTCATCACGTTCTTCAATAAATTTGCCTTGTCTATATACACGATAACGTGATACATCAGTGCGAATATCTGCTTGTTGACCATAATAAGGAAATGAAGGTGAACCGACTTCAGATACATCCAATAGTGGACATGTTTTTGGATTTCTAAAACAAAATTTCAAAAAATCATAAGCATATGTAGATGGCAAAATCACGACGTTTGCTTGGATATAGTCTTCAGCCATCCCACTTGTATGATGTGTTAATTGACCTTCACGGATTAATTGGCGTAAGTATTCTGGTGATTGATGTTTGGCATCCATCATGCATACCCCCTTGTTTTTTAAATAGTACAACATATGAGTTTTGAGTAATTGATGAAATGGTCAAATCGATGAATATGAATATATTAATTATTTACCAGTCTGTGACCCATTTGATGTTTCCTCGTCTTTTTCACGTTTTTCAAGAGGAATAGAGTAATCTTTATCGTCATTAACATATGACATTTGGAAATGTTTTGTATGTTCTCGTCGTAACGCACGCATAATAGATATCGTCATCAATAATAAAATAATTGAAAATGGTAAGCCAGTTACAACAGAGGCTGTTTGTAGACTTGTTAGTCCACCTGCAATGGTCATTGCGACTGAAATCGCACCAATTAATAAGCCCCAAATGACTTTGTGTTTTATTTTTGGATTCTCACTGCCTCCAGTAGCCATTCCAGCAACAATATGCGTTGTTGAGTCAGCACTTGTGACAATGAATAAAAAGATTAACAAAATGGCAAGACCGCTTGTAATATCAGATAATGGAAATTTTGATAATAATTCAAATAAAGCAACCGTATAATCTTTATCTACAAGACTAGCAATTTTATCGCCACCCATAGCAATTTTGACAGCCATACCACCGAAGCCACAAATCCAAACGAATGAAATGAGTGGAGGTACTATAAGCACACACATAATAAATTCTCGAATGGTGCGACCGCGTGACACACGTGCAACGAAACCTCCAATAAATGGTGACCAAGAAATAACCCATGCCCAATAGAAAACAGTCCATTGTTGAATCCAAGCATTGTTATTTGTATACGGATCAATACGTAAACTATATTCGACAAAGTGTCTTAAGTAGTCTCCGATAGCAAGTGTGTAAGATTCAAAGATAAATTTTAAATCCCCGAAGATAAGCATGAAGACAAGTAATAAAGCGCCTAATATAATATTAAGGTTACTCAGCCATTTTACGCCTCGTCCTAGACCTGTAATACCAGATCCAATGAAAATAATCATCATTAATACTGTAATCGAAATTTTAGTGATATTGTTATTTGGTACCTGGAAGACATGATTTAACCCCCCACTAATTTGCATAATACCCAGTCCAATTGATGTTGCTATCCCCATTACGGTAGCAATAATTGCTAAGATATCAATGATATTTCGAAAAGGACGTTTATAGGCTTCACCGAAGACAGGTTCCATAGCAGTAGAAATTAAACCATCTCGTTTTTTACGGAATTGAAAGTATGCGACGATAAGCCCAGCCATTGCAAAAATAGACCATTGTGAGATTCCCCAATGAAAAAAGGTATAACCCATAGCAAGACGTGCAGATTCTGGTGATTGATCTGGCACTTTTCCTGGGAAAGGAGAATGAAGATAGTGTGTCAGTGGTTCTGCAACTCCCCAAAAGACAATACCAACACCTAAGCCAGCAGAAAATAACATGCCAATCCATGACATGAAAGAAAATTCAGGTTCTTCATTATCGTCTCCTAATTTGAACCGACCATATCTAGAAGCAGCTAAAGAAATTAGAAAAATATCTAAAATAAATATAATAAGTAAGAAAAGCCAACCAAAAGTATTTGAAATAAAATCGTACATCGTTTGAGCGTGTGTACCAAATGTCTTAGGAAATATACCAGCAATTGCAGTGATAATAATAATAATAGACACTGAAATGATATAAACCAGTCTGTTATTTCTTTTACGTTTGTCATTCATGAATTAATTAAGTCATCCCTTTATAAAATAGTTGTTTTGATTATACATATAATTATGAATATTTTCAAAATTCATTTTAATCGTTTATAAATTAGTTTAAAGAAAGTTAACATTAAATTTGAAAATTTTTTCCAAAAGAAGAAATTGCCTAATGATGACAATATGAAATGATATAATATCTTTGAAATGATAAGAAATTTTATAGAAAAGAAGGGGTATCATGTCTCAATATGTCATTACAAATGGAAGAATTTATACGGAAGCACAAGTTATTGAAAAAGGGTATCTTGTCGTAGAAAATGGCAAAATTAGTGATATTCAAAAAGGTGATTATAAAGGTCATTTAAATCAAATAGATGTAGCAGGAAAGCATGTGTTACCAGGTTTTATCGATATTCATATTCATGGTGGCTATGGAGAAGATGCGATGGATGCATCGTATGATGGCTTAAATCATTTAGCTAAACAATTATTGTCTGAAGGTACAACAACATTTTTAGCAACAACGATGACGCAATCTGATGAGAATATTGAAAAAGCATTGAACAATATTGTCGCTTGTTATGAAAATCAAACGTTAGGTGAAGCGGCTGAAATCGGTGGCGTACATTTAGAAGGACCATTTATTTCTGAACACAAAGTAGGGGCACAAAACCCTAAATATGTACAACGTCCTACTGTTGAAAAAATTCGACATTTTCAAGAGGTAGCGAAAGGATTAATTAAAATCATTACTTTTGCCCCAGAAGTCGAAGGTGCTCATGAGACGTTAAATGAATTGCGTGATGATATCATCTTTTCAATGGGACATACTGTTGCCACATTTGAAGAAGCAAATGAAGCGGTAGAACGAGGTGCGAAACATGTAACGCATCTTTACAACGCTGCAACACCTTTTGAGCATCGTAATCCAGGTGTGTTTGGTGCCGCATGGACCAATCAAAGTTTAAACACTGAAATTATTGGTGATGGGATTCATTCACATCCTGCTGCTGTAGATATTGCATATAAGCAAAAAGGAGCTACTCACATGTATTTAATTACAGATGCCATGCGTGCCAAAGGTATGAAAGATGGTGAGTATGATTTAGGTGGACAAAATGTGATTGTTAAAGGGAAAGAAGCACGTTTAGAAAATGGCACACTTGCAGGCAGTATTTTAAAAATGAATGAAGGACTGCATAATTTAATTCAATTTACGCATGATAGTTTAGACCACTTATGGCGAGTGGCAAGTTTAAATCAAGCCATTGCACTTAATATTGATAAGCAAAAAGGAAGCTTAAGCATAGGAAAAGATGCAGATATCGTAATTGTAGACGACCATATACAAGTAGATACAACGATTAAATCAGGTACCATTCATCATTTTTAAGACTACTCGCATGGTGAAAAATGAATAATTTAGTATCTCTTTATCTTTTTAGGTTTATATATATGAAGTTTAGTGTATATACATAGTAAATCTACATAATATATGAATTCTAAGTAAAGGAGGGATAGATAATGCAAAATGATTTAAGATTTCCAAGTGCAAAAAATTTCTTTACTACTTTAGGATGGTTATCGGTCATTGCTTTATTAGCAGTTGTAGTAGTCAATGCGCTTTATAATAGTTCTTTTAAAAGTTGGTCAGATATCAGTGTGAATTTCACTCAAACGGATTTAATTTTCTTGATTACTTTCGCAATTATTGCGATAGTTTGTATTATTATTTCATTGCTTTTAAAATTATTTAAACATCCATAGGAAGTAAAGTTAATATATTAAAAGGGACAGAACTCGAACGTTCTGTCCTTTTTAGTGGTTTAAATAATTAAATATGACATCATCAATAATAATATCTACATTCGGATGCGTTTGTAAAATAGAGGCAGGTAATGTTTCAGTTTTTGAACCATTCACTAAACGCTCAATAGCTTCTTGTTTACGTTCTCCAAAAGCTAATAAAATGATACGTTTTGCGCGCATAATAGATTGTAATCCCATAGAAATGGCTTGTTTTGGAACATCATCAATCGTATCAAAATGAATACTATTTGCTTTAATCGTAGAATCAGTTAAATCTACAACGCGTGTTTGACTATCAAAAGATGTACCTGGTTCGTTGAAACCGATATGGCCATTTTCTCCAATACCTAATAATTGAATATCGGGTTGTCCTATAGAGAATAGACGCTGTTCATAAGCATATGCTTCGTCTTCAAGATCAGGTGCGTCTCCTCTTGGAATGTAGATATGATCTTCATTCCATTCGTTATGATTAAATAAAAGCTCATGCATATATGTGTAGTAGCTTTGAGGGTGTGATGAATTAAGACCCACATACTCATCTAAGTTAAATGTTTTAATATCATTTAAATTCACACGATTTGCCGTTAATAATTCAGATAATCGTGGATAGATTTCTGTCATCGTATTACCTGTCGCTAATCCAAGAGTAGCTGTCGGCGTACTTTGTATTAACTTTAATAACTCAACTGCTACATAATCACTTGCGATAGATTTGTTTTTTAAATTGATCAATTTCATCATCTAAACGCCTCCATATGTTTATGAATGATTTTTTACTGCTTCAACAAATCGTTCGGTAATTTGTTTAGGTCGTGTGATCGCACCACCAACTACTGTACAATGAACTCCAAGTTCGCTCACTTTTTTATACATTTCAGGTGTGATGACATTACCCTCTGCAATGACTTTTGTGTTTACTTGATTAAGTACTTCTTTTAAAAATTCAAAGTCATTTTCATATAATATGTGACCCTTTGTATAAGATGTATACCCTCTTAGAGTGGTTCCAATATAGTCAAAACCTAATTGATCTGCATAAATAGCTTCTTCAGTCGTTGAGATATCAGCCATAATTTCAATACCAGGCGCTTTTTCTCTAATATATTTCACAAGTTCTTCAAGAGATTCTTTTGGACGTTTTTGTTTAGTGGCATCTAAAGCAATAACTTCACAACCGCTTTCAATGAGTTCATTTACCTCTTTTGACGTTGCAGTTATAAATACACTTGAGTTAGTGTAATCTCGTTTAACAATTCCGATAACTGGTAAATTGATCTCCTTGCGAATAGCTACAATATCTTCTATAGAGTTAGCACGTATACCTACTGCACCGCCTTGATAAGCAGCTAAAGCCATTTTTGACATAATGAACGAAGAATGTAAAGGTTCTTCAGGTAAAGCTTGGCAAGAAACGATTAATCCTTGTGGTAACATATCATTCACTCCGTAACATTTATATTTATAAATAGAATATATCGAGTTTGTGGTTATTTATACAATACTGTTGAATTGATTTACTCATATCATAACATTAAGAAAATTATTATCAATTTAAAATTATAAATTGAAAAATATTTTCATTTATAATAAATTAGATATAAGCTATTTAATTGAGTAAAGAGGATGATTGTAAAATGAAATTTGAAAATAGAGTTCAGCGTTGTCGTCATTTATTAACAAAAACAGATAAACGAATTATAGAATATATACAAAAGCATCCACTTGATGATAGTTTCTCAACAATTAATTCGTTGGCTTATGCAATTGAAACATCGCCAGCTACAATAACGCGTTTCAGTAACAAATTAAATTACGATAATTTTCAAGATATGAAGTTTAGTTTGCAACATGAAAAATCAGAGAAATCTGTAGAAAATGCACCATTAGTACAACTTATACATCGTTATCATCAAAATATCATTCAACAAACTGGAGAGTTTATTTCTGAGGAAAAAATTAAACGCTTAGCACATAATTTAAAAACATGTAGACAGGTGAATTTCGCAGGTTTAGGGAGTTCAGGTTTAACAGCAAGTGAATTTTATTATCGTGCCATGCGTATGGGGATAAAAGGTTTAGTATCCACAGATGCTCATCAAATGAAGATTTCTGCGTCATTATTATCATCGAATGATATGTTTGTAGCAATTTCAAATAGTGGTGAAACAAGTGAGCTTATCGATGCGGCTAAAATAGCACGAAATCAAGGCGCTTATGTTGTTGTAATTACTAATTTTGAAGGAAGCACAATTACTAAAAATGCAGATTTAGTGCTGATTACGTCTGCGCAGTCCAATAATAATGATACAAGATTTATTAATTCACAAATTGCAACTCACTTTTTATTAGATCTTGTGAGTTACATTCTTCTTGGAGATCCTTACATGCATAAACTCTATCAACAAACACGTCAAGTTGTGCTAAACCATGGGAGCAAATAAATAAGAGGACTAGAATGCGTAGTCCTCCATGTTTATAACTACTATTGTATTGCACCGTACAAAGCTGCATTATTACCACTTCGAGTCGTCTGAAGACGTGCTATTCCATAATGAGGCGGAAGGTAATAATGAATTTTAGGCTTAATATATTTTAATAGTGTATCTTTTTGAGAAGAGATACCTCCACCAATCAAGATAAGTTCAGGATCATAGATAATTTGTAATTGAGCGATACCTTCAGCTACTGAATGGCTCCACTCTTCTAAAATATTGATTGCTACAGTGTCATTTTCTTCAGCTAATTCAAATAATTTTGGTACGTTAGTGTCATACTTAAAGTGATGTAATAGCATTAAATCTTTTAGCGCTGAAGTTGAAGCTCTTTGTTCAAATGTTTTGTCATCGGAAGAACGATAAAGCAAATAACCAATTTCATTTGCTCGATGACGTGCACCTTGATAGATTCCAATAGATTTATTATAAAATGCACCGCCAATTCCTGTTCCTAAAGTAAGACAAAAGATGTTATTTTCTTCATAATTATGCAAAGAAAGCTCCCCAAGTAATGCTGCATCTACATCGTTGTAAACAGTTATATTTGAGGACAATTCCTTGAAAACATTTAAAAAATTTGTACCATCAAAATTTTGAATAGTTGGTCCAGTGTAAACAATTTCTCCACGAGTTGAATCTACAACGCCAGCACTTGAGATACCAATGTGAGGATTTTTAAGCTGATATTTTTTTATAAATGCATCAATGATTAAGTATATTTCGTTCGTTATTAAAATGTGAATATTGTCTGGAGTAGCAATTGTTTTATAATCAATAATGTTTAATTCATTGTTAATTACTGCAAGTTTTATATTAGTGCCCCCGATATCAACTGCAATTTTATACATATAAAAAACCTCCTTAGTTTTCTTTATAACTACTATAAATCATTTTTAGTACTCTAGTTTTAATTTGAAAATTATTTTCATCAAATTTAGAATTATTTGTTAATATTTTTCATATAGTATTGTATAAAAATATGATAGCGTTTACAATTCGAAATATAAATAGAATATATTGCTGTTGAATTAATAATAAAATTATAAAAAATTCAGATCATATATTGGAGGATTTCGAATGGAAGAACAATTAAAAGGATTATATGCAGCGTTACTTGTCCCATTTGATGAAAATGGTCAAGTTAAAGAAGAGGGATTAAAACAAATCGCAAAGAATGCAATAGAAGTTGAACAATTAGACGGTTTATATGTAAATGGAAGTTCTGGAGAAAATTTCTTAATTAGTAAAGAACAAAAGAAACAAATCTTTAAAGTTGTAAAAGAAGCGGTTGGAAATGATGTGAAATTAATTGCTCAAGTAGGCTCACTAGATTTAAATGAGGCCATTGAACTTGGGAAGTATGCCACAGATTTAGGATATGACGCATTATCAGCAGTAACACCATTCTATTATCCGTTTTCTTTTGAAGAGATTAAGCAATATTACTTCGATATTATTGAAGCAACGCAAAATAAAATGATAATTTATGCCATCCCAGATTTGACTGGTGTAAATATTAGTATCAACCAATTTAAAGAATTGTTTAATAATGAAAAAATTGTAGGAGTAAAATATACTGCGCCAAATTTCTTCTTACTTGAAAGAATTAGAAAAGCATTTCCAGATAAGTTGATTTTGTCAGGATTTGATGAAATGTTAGTTCAAGCAGTTATTTCTGGAGTAGATGGTGCAATTGGTTCTACATATAATGTGAATGGCCGTCGTGCACGTCAAATTTATGACTTAGCTCGTGAAGGTAAAATTGAAGAAGCTTATAAAATTCAACACGATACTAATAATATTATTGAAACAGTTTTAAGCATGGGTATTTACCCTACTTTAAAAGAAATATTAAAAACACGAGGCATCGATGGTGGAGTACCTAAACGTCCATTTTCACCATTTAATGAAGCAAATCGTAAAGAATTAAATCAATTAATTGAAACTTATAGCTTGTAATTACGACACAATTTAAACGACAGAATATAAACAAGGGGTGATCCTTATGCAACATATAGGATTTGGGTTATGGAATTGGATAGCAGTTATCGTCTATCTTGTAGCAATGTTATTAGTAGGTGCCTATTTTACTAAACGTGCAAGTCAAGATACTGATAGTTTCTTTAAAGCAAGCGGACGTTTACCATCGTGGGCAATTGGCTTTTCTATTTATGCGACTACATTAAGTGCAATTACGTTTATGTCTACACCTGAAAAAGCTTTTTTAACTGATTGGGCCTATATAGCAGGAAATATTGCAATTGTAGCAATCATTCCAATATTAATTGCTTTTTATGTTCCATTCTTTAAAAAATTACATGTAACTTCAGCTTATGAGTATTTAGAAGCACGATTTGGACCAAGTATACGTTTAATTGGATCATTATTATTTATTATTTTTCACTTAGGACGTATTGCAATCGTTATTTATTTACCAACTTTAGCAATAACTGCTGTATCTGATATTAATCCATACATTGTAGCAAGTTTAGTAGGTATTTTATGTATTTTATATACATTTTTAGGTGGATTCGAAGGAGTCGTTTGGAGCGATTTTATCCAAGGTGTCATTTTACTTGGTGGAGCACTGCTTATCATTATCATCGGTGCTTTTGAAATAAAAGGTGGATTTGGCACAATTGTACATGATGCTATTGCGAATAAAAAAATTCTTAGCGCAGATAATTGGAAACTTAACTCAGCAGCAGCGGCGATCCCAATTATTTTCCTGGGAAATATTTTTAATAATTTACATCAATATACAGCGAGCCAAGATGTAGTACAACGTTATCAAGCATCAGAATCTATGGAAGAAACCAAAAAATCATTATGGACAAATGGTGTCTTAGCACTAATTTCAGCGCCTATTTTCTATGGCATGGGTACGATGATGTATTCATTTTATCAGCATCAAGAAACATTGCCTAAAGGTTTTAATACATCATCAATTGTTCCATATTTTATTTTGACTGAAATGCCCCCATTTATTGGTGGATTACTTATTGCAGCAATATTCGCTGCAACACAATCAACAATTTCATCAAGTTTAAATTCAATTTCAGCATGTACTTCTGAAGATATTAAACATCGCTTCTTTGGAAAAAGGGATGATAAATCAGAAGTGAAATTTGCTCGATTAATTATTGTGATAGCAGGTTTATTAAGCTATGGTATTTCGATGTATTTAATTGCAGCAGATTCTAATAATTTATGGGATTTATTCTTACTTATTACTGGATTATTTGGTGTGCCGTTAGCTGGAATATTTGCAGTTGGGATATTCACAAGACGTGCAAATACATTTGGTGTCATTGTCGGACTATTTGCAGGAGTAATTATCGCTTATTTACTTCATGGAATAGGTGGAGGAAACTCACCATTTTACGTATCAATTATTTCATTTTTAGTTGCTTTTATTTTAGGTTATATCGTAAGCTTGCTTGTACCATCTAAAAATGTAAAAGATATTACTGGTTTAACGATTTACGACAAAAATAAAGCTTCTACATATATATCTAAAATAGCAAAAAGAAATTGATTTTTAATATTAAGAGAGTAGGAAAATGAATTCATTGTCAATTCAATCTTACTCTTTTTTCTATGCTATGATAAATTTATATACATCACTTATATTGGAGAATAAAAATGAAAATAATAAAAATTGTTGGTATGTTTCTTTTAGCGATAATCATTATGGTTATTTCTCAAACGATTGCGCTATTATTTGATACATTGATACCATTTTATGGAATTGGAACAATTTTATCGAGTATCACTTATATTTTACTTACATTTTTCATCGTAAGATGGATAATTACTCATGTATTTAAAGAGGCGCTATCTTCATATCGAATTACAAAACCTGTATTTCATCCGATTTATTTGATTTTAGGGATTGCATTACCGTGCGTAGTATATGCGATTTACTTTATTTTTATACCGGGAGATTTTAAGATACATCATTTTAACTCAATCAGTAAGACGATACACGACTTGAGTTACATTATTTTTATGCAAGCTGCAGCTGGTGCTATTGTCGAGGAAATGGTGTGTCGAGGTCTTTTAATGGGCTATATTGAAAAGAAAACGAACATTCGAATCGCAATCGTTGGTACTTCACTGTTTTTTGGCGTGATTCATTTATTGAATGGTGCTCTAAATGTTACAAGTTTCCTTTTATTGTTAGCTAGTGGCACTTTAGTTGGTATGATGTTTGGTATAGCAACATATCGATTTAACACCATTTGGGCGAGTATCACTTTACATTTCTTTTGGAATGTCTTTCAAGTCGTTTATATCACTACAAAAGAAACTGACTATAACGTCTTTCAATATGTTTTACGTTTTAAAAATATGGTGCTTACGGGAGGACAGTTTGGTTTTGAAACATCTATCGTCTCTACCATAGGCTATACCATTGTGATTATTGTTCTGTTAATGTGCCGTAGTCCATATAAAGATAGCAACTTATAACGCATTCAAAAGTAGTCGTAATTGTTCTATACTTAAAGTAAAGATAAATAAACGTAGTTAAGGAGAAAAGTTATGAAAAAGATAGTGGTAGTAATGCTTATTCTCATATTATCTATTGGCTTAGTGGGATGTCATCGATTGTCTAAAGAGGATAGTGACCATTCGGACAAAGCGGATACACAAGAAGAACATTCAACAGAAGACAATAAGAGTTCTGATGATCAAGATATCAGTCTAGAATCAGATACAAAGGTACCGGATCATGTTTTTGAAAAAACATCAGTACGACATGTACAGATTTCTGAGAAAACGATTAAAAAAGATATTAAAAAGTATATTAATATTGACAAAAAGATTAACGATACGATCAATACATATAAAATAAAATTATATTCCAATCAAAAATTATCCAATACAGAAGCAAATAAATTAAAAAAACTTGTTCAATTAGAGAATGAGAATGATACAAATTTTGCACAATACATTCAAAATAATCAGATGCCAAATAATGACTATGCGATCTATACTGATAAAATAAGTCGTTATATTTCAACAGCCAATCGCATAGAGCAAAAAAGTTTAGAAATATCATTAAAATCAGATGATGATACATCTATTTTTAATGATATTGAGCAAGTGAATAAAGATCAAGATATTGTAAATGATCGAGAAAAACAAGATATTACAAATTTCTTGGAAGATAAAAATATTAAAACTGAAGCGTTTAATGAGGATTCAAATCATATTGATATAGATTAATCGAATGAATTAAAAAAGGAGTGGGCCGATGAATTCAAAATGAATTCCGATCCACTCCTTTTTTGGCGAGATAGTTGTCGACTTCATTTAACTGGTATACTTTTTTAGCTAAACATTGCGATAAAGTAACTCACAATAATCACAATACCCGTCACGCCATTATGAATCATATGAACCATCATACTATCTCTAACGTTATGACGACGATGATAAGCGAGATAAAAAATCATCGCCATTGTGATATACATTAAAACAGCTACCCAATTTGAAATACCATGTTGAGAAGCGAAAATAAGTGAAGATAAAATAAATGGTAACCAAAAACTGCTACGTTTAAATAGTGTCTCTTTAAAGATACCTCGATAAATTAATTCTTCTAAATAGGGAGCTACAAACGTAAGGGTAAGTGCAAATACTATGACAGGAAACGCTTGTCCAAGTTGATCGGGAGAAGGTTTCGCGCCTTGAAAGTTACCCAGTAATGCCTTATCATTTTCTGTCTGTGCTTGACCTGTTATTGCCATCATTAGAAAACTCATTCCAATGACAATAACGCGAAGTAATAGTGCCCATCCGATATTAATCATAATATCTTTGCGTTTAAACGGTTTAATTGGCTCATATGTATGCCGTTGATAATAACGTCTAACCAGCCAAATAACGACAGCGGCTAACAGCATAAATAATAATGTTGCTAGTGTTCCACTTGTAACATCCATTTTTGCAGAAAAATTAGTAATAAATAAAATAAGAACAATAGGAATCTGAGCAAGTAACATCCATCCTATAAAAATAAGAACATTTAAGAAGCGATTCCCTTTAGGATAACGTTCATCTTTTTTATGATAATGAGAGTCAAGATTTGAATCTGAATGCATACGTGTTTCTGTAATACCTTGTTGAGTCATGGTTGTATCACCTCTAATGTTTTTATTTGAACTATGTATATTGCAACTTGAACATAACATACTCTGATTTCAACCTACAACTTACTTTATAAAAGAATTGAACTGTTTATGAAAAGAGTGAGACAAAACTCGTTGTCCCACTCTTTATTTTGAATTAACCAATATTTAAATGTTTACCAGGTAAAGCTTGCAATAAATATGAATCATGCGTAATGATAATTAACTGTAAATGTTGAAATTCTCTTAACATTTGTAAGATGATATCTTCGTTCACCATATCTAAATTTGTTGTTGCTTCATCTAAAATCAAGACATCTGGTTCTACAAGCAAAGCTTTTGCTATCCATAGCCTTTGGAATTGGCCACCACTTAAAGTACTCACTTTTTTACCAAGTAATTGTGATTCTAACTTACATTGCAACATGACTTCTTTTATTCTGTCCTCATGTATAGCCTTAGGATAATGAAAATGAATTAAAGGTTGTTTTAATATCCAATGAACTGTTTTATTTGGATCAAGTGTACTCGAATGATATTGAGGCACATATTGGATATGTTTCATCCATTTGTGTTGTGAAATATGGCCAAGTTCTAAATCGTTATATATGAGTGTACCTTGATAATTTGAATCTAATCCTGCAATAATTTGAGCCAAAGTAGACTTTCCGCTTCCACTTACGCCACTTATCAATAAATGATCGTGTGTCTCTAATGTATAATTAAAATTTTTAAATATCTGTTTATTAGAAAAAGCTTTATTTAACTGTTTAATCTGTAACATATTGATATCTCCTATTAGCTAGTTCAATCAATTGCTTCGTGTAAGCATGCTGAGGATCACGTAAAATATCAGAAGCACGCCCTGTTTCTACAATGTTTCCGTTTAGCATGACACTAATATGCGTTGCATAGTTTAAGACTAAGTTTAAATCATGAGTTACAAATAGCACTGTCATATCATGTTCTGTCACTACATGATGTAGTAGAGCCATTAAACTATGACGATTGTGTTGATCTAGCGCACTAGTCGGTTCATCTGTAATTAAAAACTGTGCTTCTCTTACAATAGCCATGACAAGTGCAACTCGTTGTGCCATACCACCACTCAATTCAAAAGGATACTGATAATAAATGGATTCAGGTTGGTCCAATCCGAGATGTTTAAATTGACGTAATACAAATGCTTTTTGCTGATCACGTGTTAATGAAGATGACATAGAGTCAAACAATGCATCAAAGTGGCGGTTGATACGAACATTTTGGAAAAAATTGCGATTCGCATCTTGGAACATTGCATCCGTTTGTGTTAAATCGAGATGAATCTCACCACGATAGGTTAAATCATCTTCTTTCATATTCAGTACAGTACGTGTAAGTAAAGATTTACCACTCCCACTTTCTCCAATTAAACAATGAAAGCTTCCTTTTTCAATCTTTAAATGTATCTGTTTAAGTAATGGTTCATGTTTGTGATAAACAGATACATCATTGATATAAAGGACTGTATCTAATGAATGTGACGACGATTGAGTATTTGACATATGAGTGCGAACCCTCCTAATAAGACACCTGGAAAGATAAATAACCAGGGCGCAGAATAGAAATAACTTTTACCGTCATGTAAAATGGCGCCTAATTCAGGAATAGGGGGTTTTACTCCTAAACCAATAAAGGCGAGACCGGAAATACTTAACATTAACTTACCAAAATCTGCAGTAACAAGTGCCATAATGTCGCTGATGAGATGTGGCACAATGTGATGTATTGTAACTTGGAACTTCGACATCCCACTAAGTGGCGCAAATTTAACGAACGGTTGTGTCATCGTGTCACGTGCTAAATTTCTGAAATACCGCAAATAGCGACCGAGCCAGCCGATGATGAGTGCAAGACATAATCCTACTACAGAATTATTAATAAAACCAAGGACGACAAGCGCGATAATGATAGCTGGTAAAGCGATTAACATATCTGCAAGTGCCATAATGATAGAATCTAACCATTTACCTACTATAGCTGAAATAAGACCAATAATCAGTCCAAGCACGATTGTCCCTATCATAATGAATGCAGTAAGACCAAGTGTAATCAAGCTACCTACAAATAGTCGTGTTAGAAAATCTCTACCCAAATCATCCGTACCAAGTAAATGATGTAAACTTGGGGGACGTAATGCTTGAGATTGATGAATTTGATTTGCTTTATCATATAGGACATAAGCGAGTATAACTAAAATGACTATCGTAATAGGCCATATGAAACGTTTAATCTTCATACGTTACTCGCCCTCCTAACGTTTTCGACATATTCAAACGAGGGTCACTTTTTTCTAGTAAAATATCACCCAGGAAATTCAATATCATAATGATTGTAATCATCATCATTAGAATACCTAGAATGAGTGGATAATCCCGAAGATTAATACTAATAATAAGCAATTTTCCTAACCCTGAAATACTAAAAATGACTTCTAAGATAATGACTCGGCTGAATAAACGAATAAAATTATTAATTGTAATCGTAAGTAATGGCGCTAAGATGTCTTTAACTTGTACGTAAATACGATCTTTTAATTTAAACTGACGTAATGAGGCAAGTTGGTATGCTTCCTTACGAAGTGTACGTTCAAATAGATGACTGCTGAGTAAAACCATATGACTCCCTTCAACTAGGACTAAAATAGCGATAGGTAGAATAAAGTATTCAAAGCTATAACTTCCAACAAATGGTAGAAGATGCCATTTCACACCGAAGTAGTAAATAAAAATAATGGCTAACCAATATTCTGGTAGTGATGTCACCACTTGAGACGCACGTAATATGAATGTAGACCACTTTTTCTTAGGATAATTCCCACAGAGATAGCCAATAATATAGCCAAGTGGAAATAAGATGATAGCTGAGATAAAAATAAGTTTCAAGGTAGGAGCAACGGCTTTAGCAATACGGTCAGTGACAGGCTCGCCGTTACTAAAGCTCGTGCCTAAATCGCCTGTAAATGCATGGCCTAACCATTGTAAATAACGAATAGGCAATGCTTGGCTTAATCCAAGTTTATCTTGAGCCATCTTAATTCGTTCATCTGTGATTTGTGCGACACCATGTTCATGTAGATATTGAATCGCTGGATTTCCAGTTGTATGTTCAAGTAGCACAAATAAGATAAACGAAATAATAATGAAATATAATATAAGTTTAAGTAAATGTTTAATCATACTAATCATGATGAGATACCTTCAATTTATCGTAATTAATGGGTGCATCCGTTTGTCCTGAGAATTCGAATTGCTTAATTTTAGGACTTGTAACAAACACTTCGTTTGGATAAGCAATTGGCACTTCAAGATACTGTTGATTGATGCGATGTGAGATGTGATTAAATGCACGTTGTTGATCATCCTTATTGGTAATGGTTGAGAAGCGGTTAAGCATTGTTGTTAGCTGAACATCGTTTGCGAACATACCGGGCTTATCTCCGTCTTGCTTAAAGCGTGCATTTAAAAAGTTATATGGCATGAGCGCATTCGTATAAGAACGATAGAAAATAAGATCATAATCTTTTCGGATAGTGAGTGTTTCATAATACGTTTGGGCATCTAAAACGTTAATATCCAAATGAATACCTACGTTTTTCAAATCTTGTTGCATAATTTCTGCTTTTGTTTTCCATTCAGGAAATTCATCAGTTTGTAGCGCTAATTTTAAAGAAAGGTCTCGTCCATTTTTTTCAAAGTAGCCCCGATCATTTTTTTTATAGCCTAATTGTTCTAATAAGCGTGTCGCTTGAGTAGGATTATATGAATGGGTGTGTTGATTTGTATCATTCACGAATTCTACGCCGTCTTGGAATAATCCTTTAAGCTGCTTATTTGATGATAAGTGATCAGTATTAATCGCTTTACTGATTACTTCGCGCATCTTTTTATTTTGAAGTAATGAGACCTCTGGATTAAAGGCCATGAACTGTGTTTCTGTACTTGGATATTGTTTTACCTTTAAATCTTGATTACGGTATGATTCCTTGATTTGTTGAGGAGTCAAATGTCCTAGAGATCCCCCAGTAATATCGATAGAGTGACTTTCAATCGCAAGATGTCGTGAATCGCTATCTTCAATAGTTTGAAATATTAAGTCATAATCCAGTGGATGATGGTTGCGATAATATGGATTTGGTTTAAAAGACACAGTCTCATTTGTTGAATTTGCTACTTTGAATGGACCTGTACCAATCGCTTTTTCAAATTGACCTGTCGTTTTACCATCTTTGACGGCATTTGGACTCATGATACGAAGGGGGCGGACTTGTGATAACTCATTTAATACCTGATTAGATGGTGTTTTTAAATGAATGTCTACGGTATAGTTATCTTTAAGAGTGACCGATTTCAGTTTATCCAAGGTTTCCATAGGATTCGTTTTATCGGTTGCTTTCGCACGTTCAATTGAAAATTTGACTGCTTTTGCGTTAAAAGTTGACCCATCATTAAATTTAATGTTGTGTTTTAAATGGAATGTATAATCTTTTCCATTATTAGATACTTCCCAAGATTTAGCTAAACCAGGCTCAATCTTTCCATTTTCTCCATATGTAACAAGAGGTTGATATATTGCACTGTAGACAGGCATCGGAACATCAAACGCTTGTGCATCTAACTGGGTCGGGTTAAATTCTCGTGCAAGAGATACTTTCACTTCTTTGTGTTGATGTTGATCATGTGTACATCCAGTTAATAGTAGGGAGGCACACATTGCGAATGACAAAAGCAGATGCTTTTTCAAATTTAAAACCTCTTTCAATTTATATTCGTCACTTATTAATGATACATGGAAACATTTATTTTGAAAATAAAAATGTCTACAAAATTATATGTTTTGTAGACAAATAAAATCGTTTTAATTATAGAAATTGTATCTTACATATCACTAATCATCTTATTTTCTAATGTGTTTCTCCTAAAGCTACTTTAACATCAGGGTGGTCTGAAATCGCATTGATTGCTGCTGTAAGTCCTTTTGTAATCGTATCTAAAGACATCGAAGGTGTATTAGGTTTATCTATGACTTGTTCTGGAATAAAGGGCACATGGATAAAGCCAAATAGTAAGTTAGGATAATACTTATCTGCAAGGTAGCCTAATTGATAAAGCACATGATTGCAGACAAATGTGCCTGCGGTATTCGATAAACTTGCTGGAACACCCGCTTTTTTAATTGCTTCGGTCATTGCCTTAACAGGAAGATTTGAAAAGTAAGCTGGCGCTCCATCTGGATGAATGGCAACATCAATGGGTTGATGTCCTTTATTATCTGCAATACGTGCATCATCAATATTAATGCCTACACGTTCAGGTGTAATATTGAAACGTCCCCCTGCTTGTCCAATCGATAATACCACGTCGTAATGATGATGTTCTAATTCATGTTGAATCACATCTTTTGATTTGTGAAATACAGTTGGGATTTCTAATGTTGTAATGGTATGTGCCCCAATAGTAGGGTCCAGTTGTCTAACCGCTTCTAATGCCGGATTTACCTTTTCTCCGCCAAACGGATCAAATGCCGTCACTAAAATATTCATAAAGCCTCTCCTTTAATTTTTTACAGTTTAATACGTAAGGTATAAAACACTTATTTCTATCATTAAACAAATGAGGATATAAGGCAACGTAAAAGATATATGAACAGTTTGTGAATAATTTAAAATTAAGAATAAAATTAAACTAGAGGGGTAAAATAATTATGTAAAAGGAGTGGTATTATGACAAAAACAGCAGTCATTACAGGTTCAGCAGCAGGGTTAGGAAAAGGAATTGCTCAACGTTTAGCCAATGATGGGTTTAATATTGTTATTCAAGATATTAATCAAAAAGCTCTAGAAAAAACGGAACAAGAGTTTAAAGAGAATGGATACAACGTGGTAGCATTTCATAGTGACGTATCTAAGAAAAAAGAGCAAGAAGAATTAGTTCAATTTGCAGTGGCAGAATTTGGTCAAATTGATGTATTTGTAAATAATGCTGGTGTAGATGCGGTATCACCTATTTTAGATATTACAGAAGATGAATTGGATAAATTATTCCATATAAATGTATATGGCACGTTATTTGGAATTCAAGCAGCAGCAAAACAGTTTATTAAGCAAAATAGTAAAGGTAAAATCATTAACGCATGCAGTATTGCAGGACATGAATCTTATGAGGTATTAGGTACATACTGTGCTACTAAACATTCAGTACGTTCTCTCACTCAAACTGCAGCGAAAGAATTAGCTGAAAAAGGTATTACGGTGAATGCTTATTGTCCTGGAGTTGCTAAAACTGAAATGTGGGATCGTATTGATGCTGAAATGGTTAAACTAGATAGTAATCTAAAACCAGGTGAAGCATTTGAACAGTTCTCATCAGCAATTAAACTCGGACGTTATCAAGAACCACAAGATGTGGCATCTTTAGTATCATTCTTAGCATCATCAGATTCAGATTATATTACAGGACAAGCCATTTTAACTGATGGTGGACTAGTTTATAGATAAAATAAAGAATGATAAAAGTGAAAAAATAACAAGCCTCTCTTACAATTTGATGTAAGAGAGGTACTTTATTAGATTTAAAAATATGTTATCCATTCACCTTTTCAGTATACAACCCTTTATTCTTTCTCGAAAAGACTACCAAATTGTCACGATTTATTAAGTCATCGGTAAGTTGTAATTCTGTAATGGTATTAGAGTCATAATATTTAATATAGAGTGTTTTTGTCGTTAAATTAAAGACAGTTTGATATAACGTATAATAAAATCCATTGTCAGAAGGGCGAACAGCGCCTTTTGGTACACTCACATGGTCTAAAATTCTAAATGCATCTAAGATAGGATGATCATCGCTATCTGGTAATAAGTGATGAACAAGATAAGCTGCGCGAACAAAACGTTCGTCAGATGTATACCCTCCAGGTAAACCGAATGTGCCATCCATATTCCCTAAGTTAAATTGTTTTGAAAATGTATTATCAATTTTATATGGTGTCACATGCATATAGTGTTTCAAATTTTCATAATGCCAATTTAAATCTGGGTTATTTGTGAGTACGCCAATTGGATTATCAATCACTACGATACGTCCTTCAACAAATGTCACTTCCACAGTGCGCCCTGAAGCATCAGATAAATGATAATGTAAGGGAGGAACTTCGTTAATATCACTATATGAATAGGCTACAACGTTAACATGTTTCGCATTTTCAATAAGTTCTTCAATATTTCTGTTATAGCCGAGCGCCCACACAAGGACTTCTGTTTGCGAAATATTGATATAGCCGTCACGAATGTCTGTCGCATATGACGCATATCCACGATCGTATTGATTTGACATGGCAAGTCCATGTTCATTGACGCCATCTCCAAAAACAAAACCTTCCATATCAGAACCAGCACCTGCAAAGGCATATAACGTTTTCCCTTTATAGTCGACATGCGATTTAAAGGAGTATCCTCGAGGTTGAACTGCAGGAAAGCCATTCAAAGGGTAATCGTAATCCATCGTTCTTCCAAAAATAACATCTCCATTGCTGGCTCGAAATGTAATGCCTGTACACATATCGTCGTCTCCTCGTAAATTAATTTTTAATCGCTGTTTTAAAATATATACCTAAAATAAATGTTAACACATAAGCAACGCCACTAATTACATATGCCCACATCACTCCTTGATGATCTACAACAAGAGAAATACCTAAAGTACCAATTGAGAAAAATACACTGCTTAATAAATTATTCAGTATATAGGTGGAGGTCAGGATGTCTTTTGATACTTCACGTTGTACAACTGAGTTTAAAGAAATATAGCGTGAATCTTCGAAAATCCCCATTAATAATGACATGAGTAAAGCAAGTAACACAGATTTATGTAGGATAAAGCTGACATTAATAAACGCTAATATGAGCGGAATGTAAATAATAACAGGGTAACTTATTTTTGTGAAAAATTGATCTTTACCATTTATCCATAATCCAGCAATAATCGTCCCACTAAAGAAGGCAGCATTGATGAGTCCAAACCAAAAATCATCGACATGTAAAAATGTTCTCGTATATGTAAGAATAATTGCAGCAACCCAAATGGACGTTGCGACAGATTCGAAAATTGTAGATAGATTTAGATATAAACTCAGTTTATTGGAATAGTTATGATGTAATACAGTTTTAAAGCTATTTAATATATTTTCTTTTTCATTATTATAAATATGCCGTTCTGAAAGTTGAATAATAAAGAAGTAGGATAGGATTTCTAGTACAAGCGCAAATAAAAATAAATATTTAGCGCCAATCAGGCTCATCAGAAATCCACCTAATGCCCATGTCGACAATTGAACCATACTACTCATCATATTCATTAAAGCGTTTGCCGACGTTATGTATTCTTTCTTTTCAATAAAAGGAATCATCGCATTCTTAATTGGATTGGTAAAGCCATCAAATAGAGCATTTATAAATAGTAGAATAAAAATAAATATTGGAGATTCCTCGAATATAAGTAGACTTGCGATGATGGATAGACTCACAAGTTTAAGCCCTTGAAAAATCCACAATACTTGTTTTTGAGTAAAATACTGATAAATATAATTTGAAATAAAGCTACTAACAAAGAGTCCGGAAGTAAAAATAATTGGAATCATAGAAGCGGCAGTTGTTTTTGAGGTTATACTATATACTACCGAAATTAAACCGACAACGGTTAACACGTCTCCAGTATTTGCGAATAGCTGACTATAAAAAAGATGGAAGTAATCTTTACTGTGCTTCTTCATAACAAAATCACCTTATGTAAGTTTTAATTTAAGTTATTATAGCACAGTAAGTATGTAAAAGTACCCTTTAAAAGTAGGTTGATACTTATAAAGGGTACATGTCATTATGCGTGAATATGTTCAGGAACATCTTTAAAGTTTTCTAAACGACGATTCCATTCTTCATCACTAATATGGTGTTTTGCAACGTAGCGATTACGCTCATGTTTGGCACAGTCATATGAACATGCGCCAAGATATTTTGCTTCATTTTCTTCGGATACTAAAATTTGTTTATTACATTCTGGATTTGCACAGTTAATATAACGTTCGCATGGTGTGCCATCAAAGTGTTCTTTACCAATCACTGTTTTGTCTACATGGTTCACATCGACACTAATACGTTCATCGAAGACGTACATTTTGCCATCCCAGTACTCACCTTTTGTTTCTGGGTCTTTACCATACGTAGCAATACCGCCATGTAATTGTCCTACATTTTCAAAGCCTTCTTTTACAAGCCAGCCTGAGAATTTTTCACAACGGATA
Source organism: Staphylococcus sp. HMSC072H03 (assembly GCF_001809305.1). Classification (NCBI taxonomy): domain Bacteria; kingdom Bacillati; phylum Bacillota; class Bacilli; order Caryophanales; family Staphylococcaceae; genus Staphylococcus; species Staphylococcus sp. HMSC072H03. The sequence goes on along the minus strand of NZ_KV796914.1, from coordinate 333,469 downwards.
CCACCCGTACAATAAGTCACAATGTTTTTACCGTCTAATTTTTCTTTATTTTCACGAATCCAATCTGGTAAATCTCTGAAGCGTGTAATATCTGGACGAATGGCACCGCGGAAATGACCTAAGTCAAATTCATAATCATTACGTGCATCTAAAATAACAGTGTCATCATCTTCTAATGCAGCTTTAAATTCACTAGGTGAGTAATATTTACCAGTTGTCACACGTGGATCAACATCATCTTCTAAACCTAAAGCAACAATTTCTTTTCTAGGACGTACGTGCATTTTTTTGAATGCATGACCCTCAGCTTCATCAATTTTGAAAGTCATATCTTTAAAACGTTCATCTGCATGCATATGTTCAATATATTTATCTGTATCTTCTTTTGTACCAGATAATGTACCGTTGATACCTTCTGTAGATACTAAGATTCTACCTTTTAAGTTATGTTCTTTACAAAATGCTAAATGTTCAGTAGCAAATGTTTCAGGGTCATCAATTGTTGTATATTTGTAATACAATAACACTCTATAATCCATTTTCTGATTCTCCTCTAAAAGTTAATTTATCTGTATGTTAAACGTATCTAAATTGTTATTTATATAAAAATCGACATTATAATATTTTAACAAAATTATAACTTCTTTCAATATTTGCGCTCATAAATCAGCCAAGTGACCTATACAAGGAGAAACATTTTACTTATTGAAATCGATTACATATAGTAAGCTTAAGTTTAGAATATTTCAAGCGTATAATAAACTATGTAAATGAATGACATAAGGAGGCTTATTTAATATGACAAATAATGAATTACCTAAATTAACGTATAGTGGTAAGTCTAAAAGTGTGGTTCCTATTGTTTCTGAAAGTGAATTACAAACAGTTACAGCTGAACCATGGCTAAAAATTTCAGATGAAGGACTTCAACTTGAAGGACTTAATTTTGATAGAGAACATAACTTATTTTTATGTGAAGTATTTGGTGGAAAGATTTTCAAAGTTAATCTACCAAGTAAAGATATTTCTGTAGCGTTTCAATCAGAAAAACAAAATCCAGCTGCAGTAAAAATTCATAAAGATGGACGATTGTTTACATGTTACTTAGGTGACTTTGAATCTACAGGTGGTATTTTTGCAACTGATGAACATGGAGAACACTTTGAAGAGATTATTTCAGAAATCAATACAGATTATTGTATTGATGATATGGTATTTGACAGTAAAGGTGGTTTTTATTTCACCGACTTTAGAGGGTATTCAACGAATCCTAAAGGTGGCGTCTACTACGTTTCTCCTGATTTTAAAACGGTAACACCAGTGATACAAAATATTTCTGTTGCTAATGGTATCGCACTTAGTACTGATGAAAAAGTACTGTGGATAACTGAAACAACGACGAATCGCCTTCACCGTATTCAATTAGAAGATGATGGTGTGACTATTGCACCGTTTGGAGCAACCATACCGTATTATTTTACTGGTCATGAAGGACCTGATTCTGTTTGTATTGATAGTGATGACAACTTATATGTTGCAATGTATGGACAAGGCCGAGTTCTTGTCTTTAATAAAAGAGGGTATCCTATTGGTCAAATCTTGATGCCAGGTCGTGATGAAGGGAAAATGTTGCGTTCTACGCATCCGCAATTTATTCCAGGTACAAATCAATTGTTAATATGTACCAATGATATTGAGAATAATTCAGAAGGTGGATCAATGATTTATACAGTAGAAGGTTTCGCTAAAGGACATGAAAGCTATCAATTTCAATCGTAAATAGCTATAAATTACAATTAAAAACATCCTTACTTATCGTAGTGAGGGTGTTTTTGAATTGTATTATTGTAGATAGGATTTTAATTAAAAAAAGATAAGTATCATGTGAAACATAAATAGATATCGATTATACTAAAGAAAAGAATAGGACATACATCATGTATGAGAGGAGTATTGGATGAAAGACAATTGGATAACACATAAAGCAGATAGTCTCGTAGGAACATTCTATGACCAACAATCATATCAATTTCAACAAGAAGGGTTTGAAACGACACTTTCCTTTGGAACAGCAGGTATTCGTGGTCAATTTGGTTTAGGTCCAGGACGTTTAAATCGATATACCATTCAACGTCTAGCTTTAGGAATTGCATATTATTTACAAGATAATATGGCACAACCTTCCATTGTCATTCATTATGACATTCGTCATTTATCAGCAGAATTTGCAGACATTATCGCACATATTTTAGCAACACATCATATAAAAGTGTATTTATCAGATACATATCAAACAACGCCTCAATTATCCTATGCAGTGAGGTTTCTTCAAACATCTGCAGGCATTATGATTACAGCCAGTCACAATCCTAAAGACTATAATGGCATTAAAGTGTATGGTGCTGATGGAGCACAGCTCGATGATATCGCCTCACTTGAAGTGGCTAATTATATTGAGCAATTAGATGATCCACTTCATTTAGAAATTGAATTAAATGAGGCGTTAATTAAAGAAAATATTTTACCCTTACCAGAAGAGATTAATAAATACTACTTTTCGGAAATTAGCCAATTGATTGGTGACATACCTCCATCAAACTTAAATGTGGTGTATACGAGTTTGCATGGTACAGGAACACCTATTATTCCGAAGGTGCTAAGCCACCTTCACTTTAATAACATTGAACTTGTTGACTCACAATGTAAAATTGATCCTGATTTTAGTTCTGTAAAAAGCGCCAATCCAGAAGAACATGAAGCGTTTGATTTAGCTATCAAACAAGCCCAATACTCTAAAGCTGATTTAATCATTGCGACAGATCCTGATGTGGATCGAATGGGATTCGTTGAACGAGATCATGATGGTCATATTCACTATTTTAATGGTAGTGAGATTGGTGCGTTAATGATTAAATATTTAGTTGATCATACGACGCTTCCTAAATATCCAGTCATGATTCAATCCATTGTAAGTGGTGAACTAGGAAAACGTTTCGCAAAGCAACATGGAGTCACTGTGAAGGAAGTCTTAATTGGTTTTAAATTTATTGCCAAGGCCATTCGCGAATTAAATAACGATGAAGCGTTTATCTTTGCTTACGAGGAAAGTTATGGTTATCTTGCGGGAGATTTTGTGAGAGATAAAGATGCCATTCAAATTGTGCCACTTGTGATCAAATATGCGTCAATTTTAAAAAATGAAGGCAAAACCTTACGCGATGCATTAACTGACATTTACGAAGAAATAGGATATTATTGTGACCAACCTATATCTAAAGTATTTGAAGGGCAAAAAGGTCAACAAGAGATTGCAACGTTAATGGAACATCTTCGTCAACACATTCCAGATACGTTGGGCGGATTAAAAGTGATAGCAGTTGAAGACTATCAAAGTCAAAAGAGAATCAATAAACGGGATGATAAAATTGAAACGATATCTCTGCCAAAGTCAAATGTGATTCGGTTGATCTTTGATGAGGGATTTGTTGCATTACGTCCTTCAGGAACAGAACCTAAACTCAAATTCTATCTTTCACTTAATGTTGACGATTTCGAACAAGTTTCGCATGATATCTATCAATATATATTTAATGATAATAAATAAAATAGAAAAATAAGTATAAAAAAATAACACCTTATATCGAGTCTTTATACTCATGATATAAGGTGTATTTTAATTAATATTTTCTTAAAAAGTCGAGTTGACGATGATACAATTTATCAGCAATATAAGCTTGGACGCGTGTAAGCACTTCTTCAATTTCTTGTGTCAGATTAGATAATACACGTACTGTAAAACCATGTGTAGGTAATTGCGTAATACCAATACGGCAATCGTATTGCTTTGTATAATCTTTAATTTCATCATACACATCTTCAATGAATTTTTGCGTTATATTAGGGTGTATACAATAAGCCGAACCAAGATGTGTATAGTTTTCCATATAGCCAATCGAACTCATTTTTGTTTCACTTGGGTGCATGCGTAAATTATCGTAGGTGATAAGCACATCATCTACATAAATTTCATTAATTAAATGCATGTAGTCGTAAGTGAATGGTGTGTCTTTTTCAGAATAGCCTGGGGTTAAAATATCGGTATAGAACATTGATGCACTTTTATCTAAATTAAAGACGTTATGTTGGAAAAACTTTGCTCTTTCATAAGCAATAATAGGATCTCCTACATATTCCATATAACCATCTTTTGCTATATTGAATGTTTGGTATTGTTTCACGCAATCGTTTAACGTCTTATATATTTTAGTTGCACCTTGAGAGGTCAAAGTGACTTTAGCATCTTCTTCAACATTAATATCCATACGATAACGATCGCCATCTAAATAACCACCGCCAACATTTACGATATAAAATGTTGGAATCGTAGAAAAATTTAAATAAATTGGACGAATAACCTTTAACGCTTTTTCGAAAAAGATATTACGGGCAACAGAACGCTCACCATTATTAAAAACAGTGAGATTCAATTGTCCAGTCCAAGAAGGTTTTGAATCGAATTGATGTTGTACCATTAAGCTAATCCTTTAAGTAATGCATCGCGTTCAATCCATTCAATGACATTATCTAAACCCTCGTCGGTTTTTAAATTTGTAAATGTGAAGGGACGATTGCCACGAAATGTTTTAGTATCTTCTGCCATTTGGTCAAGTGATGCACCAACAAATTCTGCTAAATCTGTTTTATTAATGATAAAGTAATCAGATTTAATCATACCTTGTCCACCTTTACGTGGAATTTTTTCACCTTGAGCTACATCGATGATATAAATAGAGAAATCTACTAATTCAGGACTGAAAGTAGCAGCTAAGTTATCGCCACCTGATTCGATGAAAATAAGTTCAATATCCTCATGACGATCTAATAATTCATCGATTGCAGCAAAGTTCATTGATGCATCTTCACGAATTGCTGTATGTGGACAGCCACCCGTTTCCACACCGATAATTCTATCTTCTGGTAAAACACCAGTATTCACTAAGATTTTTTGGTCTTCTTTTGTGTAAATATCGTTTGTAATCACGCCAATACTCATATCTTTTGATAGACGACGTACAAGTTTTTCAATTAATTGTGTTTTACCTGCACCTACAGGACCGCCTACACCAATTTTAATTGGATTTGCCATGTATATTACCTCCTATGAAATAAAGATTCTCACGTTTACGTTTTCATGCTCCATTTGATTCAGTTCTAAGCCAGGAGCTGTTAAACCGAAATCTTCTTCGCTTAATGTGAGAATGTGTTGTCGTGTCCGTTCGATATGTGGAATCATCTCCGTCACAACTTGTTGTCCTATTGTTTGACCTAAGGGAATTGCACGTACTGCATTTTGCGTTAAACTGGAAACATTCTGATATAGATAGTAATCAATAATCGTTTCAATATCGACGCCTAAATAATGTCCTAGCATTGTAAAACAAATAGCTGGATGCAGTTTTGCACGTTTATCTTTCATTTGTTGATGATACCAATTAATCCATGGACTATCATAAAGTTCTATAGCAAGTTTTACCATACGTGTACCCATTTGTTTAGTACCTACACGTGTTTCTCTTGGTAAACTTTGGACATAAATTAATTGATCAAGGTGTAATACTTTTTCTGTATCACCATTATTTAAAGCGTTATAAACTAAACGCATTGCAAGGCCATCTGAATAGGTTAACTGCTCATTTAGAAAGAGTTCTAACCATTCTCTAAATGATGTAGCATCATGAACTGTCTGACGTTGAATATACGTTTCTAGTCCAAATGAATGACTAAATGCGCCAGTAGGGAATTGTGAATCACAGAACTGAAATAGTCGTAAATGTGAATGATTAATCATGTGAGTGACCTATATGTCTGAAGGCTTTATTCACTTTTCGATCTTCATGGCTATAGGGAATACCTAGCGTTTTTAATAAATCTTCTACTAGGTAGTCATATTGTACAAGCATTTCAGTTTCTGTGAATTGCGCAGGTAAATGACGATTACCTAATTGATGCGCAATATCTCCCATTTCTTGTATGTTACGCGGCTTAATGACAAGTAAATCTTCCGAGTTTACATCTACTACAATCATATTGTTGTCATCTTGATATAAAATATCGCCATATTGTAAATCGATAGGTTGTTTTAAACGAATACCGATTTCATTACCGTGATCTGTTGTGACACGTTGAATACGTTTAACCAGATCAGAGTTTTCAAGATATACTTTTTCTACATGCTTTTGTTTTTCCTCTGCAGAAAGGTTAGCGATATTGCCTTGAATGTCTTCTACTATCATCTGAGTACCTCCTAGAATAAGAAGTATCTTTGTGCTAATGGTAATTCAGTTGCTGGTTCACTTGTGATTTTTTCACCATCTACAAATACTTCATATGTTTGTGGATCAACATCTAATTTAGGTGTTGCATCGTTATTTTTCATATCTTTTTTAGTAAGATTACGGATACCATGGACTGGTCGAACCATACGTTCTAAGTTTAGTTGGTTATAAATACCATTTTCGTATGCTGTTTTAGAAACGAATGTAATCGCAGTGTGTTGTTTATTTGCACCATATTGACCATACATTTTACGATATTTCATAGGCTCTGATGTTGGAATAGAAGCATTTGCATCACCATTCACAGCTGAGTTAATCAATCCACCTTTAACAACAAGTTCAGGTTTTATACCGAAGAAAGCTGGATTCCATAGAACTAAGTCAGCTAATTTACCTTTTTCGATTGATCCAACATAGTCAGAAATACCATGTGTAATCGCAGGGTTAATTGTATATTTTGCGATATAACGTTTAATACGATTGTTATCGTTATAGTCAGTATCACCTTCTAGAGCACCACGTTGTTCTTTCATACGATGAGCTACTTGCCATGTACGTGTAATGACTTCACCCACACGTCCCATAGCTTGAGAGTCAGAACTTACCATGCTAAATACACCCATATCTTGTAATACGTCTTCAGCTGCAATCGTTTCTTTACGAATACGTGAGTCTGCGAAAGCAATATCTTCAGGGATAGATGCATTTAAATGGTGTGTAATCATAACCATATCTAAATGTTCATCTACAGTATTATGTGTGTAAGGTAATGTTGGGTTTGTAGATGAAGGTAAAATATTCGGATACGATGCAGATTTAATTAAATCTGGCGCATGTCCACCGCCAGCACCTTCTGTATGGTACATGTGTAAAACACGGTCTTTTACAGCGGCCATTGTATCTTCCATGAACCCTGCTTCATTTAATGTATCAGCATGTAGAGCAATTTGTACATCAAATTCATCTGCTACATCCAATGCATGACTTAACGCTGAAGGAGTTGCACCCCAGTCTTCATGTACTTTTAAACCGATCACACCAGCATGAATTTGTTCAATTAATGCAGTGTGGTTTACAGCTTGTCCTTTACCAGTGAAACCAACATTAATTGGTAAATCTTCAGCAGCTTCTAGCATACGATGGATATGCCAAGGTCCAGGTGTAACGGTTGTAGCTTTTGCACCTTCTGATGCACCCGTACCACCACCGATATGTGTTGTCACACCACTTTCAAGCGCAACTTCTGCTTGTTCGGGGTTAATAAAGTGAACATGTGTATCGATACCACCAGCTGTTACGATTTTACCTTCAGCAGAGATAATATCAGTTGTTGAACCAATAATAATATCTACGTTATCCATGATATCAGGGTTACCTGCTTTACCAATGGCAAAGATATAACCATTTTTAACACCGATATCTGCTTTAACAATTTTGTCATAATCTATAATTAATGCATTTGTTAATACTAAGTCAGCCACTTTGCGGTCATCACGTGTAACGTTAGGGTTTTGAGCCATGCCATCACGAATAGATTTACCGCCACCAAACGTTGCTTCTTCACCGTAATTTGCATAATCTTTTTCAACAGTTGCAAATAAGTTAGTGTCACCTAGTCGTACTGCATCGCCAACAGTTGGACCATATAAACTTGTATACTGAGATTGAGTCATTTTAAAGCTCATTACTGTTTACCTCCCATTTTGTTCACATTTTTTTCGCCATTATCACCTTTTGGCGCAGCATATTCATCATTTTCACCAGTTGGACGATAAACGCGATCTTCGTCAATTTCACCGTTAACTAAACCTCTGAAACCATAAATTTTACGGTTACCAGCATATTCAACGAGTTGAACTTTTTTCTCATCACCAGGTTCAAAACGAACAGCAGCACCAGCAGGAATATCTAAGTGTTTCCCATATGCTTTTTCTCGATCAAATTTTAAACCTTCATTGGCTTCAAAGAAATGGAAATGTGAACCAACTTGAATTGGACGGTCTCCAGTATTTTTAACATTGATCACTGTTTCAAAATGACCTTGATTAATTTCAACTTCTGTATTTTTTATTTTAATTTCACCAGGTTTCATTTAAAAATCCTCCTTACACGATTGGATGATGAATAGTGATTAATTTAGTTCCATCTGGGAATGTTGCTTCAATTTCAATATCAGTCAACATGCTATCAACGCCTTCCATGACATCATCTTTATTTAAAATTTGTTTACCGTAACTCATTAAATCAGCTACAGTTTTACCATCACGTGCACCTTCTAGTAATTCATCACTAATAAGTGCTAATGCTTCTGGATAATTTAATTTTAAGCCACGTGCTTTACGTCGACGCGCTACTTCAGCAGCTACCACGATCATTAATTTATCTTGTTCCCGTTGAGTAAAATGCACTGTTATACCTTCTTTCTTTTAAAAATAAGTACTGCAACATTAATCATAAAACTGTAGAATATTTTTAACAAGTAATTTATCTTTTAAATTTATTTAAAATCACTTTTTAAATTAAATTTGTATATATTTTTAATGTTACAAAAGTGTTTAAAAGGTATAATAATTAGAAAGGAAATGAATAAAATAATAAAGGTGAGTTTATGAAATATGTAGAGATTTTCTTAAAAAATATTGCTCAAGTCGTATTTATGAATAATAAATGGTCAGGGCTGTGTATTCTTATAGGATTATTTATTGCAAATTGGAAAGTTGGATTAGGGGCAGCAGTGGGAAGTCTCATTGCACTTGTTCTAGCGCCGTACTTTAATTATAGTGAGGATGAAATCCATGATGGATTAGCTGGATACAATTCAGTATTAACAGCAATCGGGTTAGCATTATTCTTAGAAGTATCTTTAATGAACTGGATTGTACTTATTGTGGCGACCACTCTTACTTTACCAGTTGGAGCTGCAATCCGAGAAATTTTAAAACCATATGGTCTACCCATGTTAACTTTTCCATTTGTCTTTATGACTTGGTTAATTTTAGCAATGGGCATGCAATTTTCAAAAATGCATATCACAATAGATATTTTGCCTACTAAAATTAAACATCCAGACATCAGTCATTCACATGTGAATTTTATTAGCGGTATGATTACAAACTTTAGTGAAATTTTCTTAGTGACATCAATGATGGGTAGTCTGTTAATTATTATTGGCATTTTTATTGGTTCAGTAAAAGGCGGTATCTATGCGATAGTATCAAGTATTTTAGCAGTGGTATGTATCACATTACTAGGTGGAGACTATCCCACTATTACGGATGGATTGTACGGCTATAACTCAATATTAACGGGTATTGCGTTGGGTGCAACATTTAAAACAAAATTCAATCCGATCCTTGCAGTGATTACTGGCTTATTATTAACAGTAGTGATGCATGGTGCATTAGCTACAACATTAGCCCCAATTGGTCTTCCTATTTTCACTGCTCCATTTATTTTTGCAACGTGGCTTGTGATGTTTGCTGGTAAAGAGCAGCATGAAGTTAAAATCTAGAACATATTATTGAGAGTGAGATCGCATTTATTTTTGAATGTGTTATCTCACTCTTTTTTATTATTTATGCTAATTTAGATATGATATGGATGAGAAAGAAAAAGGAGAGGGTTAGTATGAAACGTATTTATGTTGTGGGAAGTATGTCGATGGATTTGGTTGTGTCGACTGACCAAGTGCCAAGTAAAGGTGAAACCGTATTAGGAAATACATTTTTCACTACACCAGGTGGTAAAGGCGCGAATCAAGCAGTGGCAGCAGCAAGGTTAGGTGACCATGTTCACATGGTAGGGTGTATTGGCGATGATACGTTAGGTAAACAAATTCTTGAAAATCTAAAGCATAATTATGTAAATGTTGAATATGTAAAAAAAGTAGAAGGACCTTCAGGTACTGCTCACATTACCCTAGCTGATAATGACAATAGTATTATTGTTGTCCCTTCAGCAAATCATAAAGTGACAGTTTCTTTGGTAGACTCAGCTTTGTCAAAAGCAAATAAAGGAGATATTGTGTTACTTCAACAAGAGATTCCAGCTGACGTTGTCGCTCACGCTGTTCATTATTGCTATGAACATGAACTCACTTCTATTTTAAATCCAGCTCCATATAGAGACATTTCAGATGATATATTGGAACAAGTGACATACTTAACACCAAATGAAACTGAAAGTGAAAATATGTTTGAAGGAGACATTGAACAAGCTTTAGAACGTTATCCTGATAAACTGATTGTGACACAAGGTGCATTGGGCGCTGTATTTTACGATGGTATAGAACAAGTTGAAATTCAAGGTATTGAACGAGAAGTAAAAGATACAACAGGGGCAGGGGATACATTTAATGGTGCGCTTGCAGTCGGATTACAAAAAGACTATTCACTTGCTAAAGCTATTGCATTTGCTAATGTCGCCGCTAGTCATTCAGTTACAGCACTTGGCGCACAAGGTGGTATGCCCACAATAAATGATATAGCTCAAGATTTAGATATGTAGGTTTTGTATATAAACGTGTTAAGTCTATTTTAAAATAAGCGTATTCAAAAGTTGAAACACATCTATTATAAATAATATAAAATTATTATATAATGTTGGAAGGTATTATAATATTTCTATAAATTAAAGGAGTAACTATATGACTAAGACATATTTACTTAGCACGCTTATTGTTTTAATATCTATATTTTTATGTGCATGTCAATTTTCAACATTGTCATCATCAAAGAAAGACACTAACAAAGATAAAGAAAACATTGCAAATATGTATACGAAAAAAAGTACTCAGAATAAAAAAGATTGGCAAGTGTATCAAGGTGATATTGCACATGTATTTTATCATCCAGTGATTACTGAACCTAAAGTCGCTTTTACACAAGAGAAGAATCAAGCTAAGGGTAATTTTGATTGGATGATTACAGCTGATGAGTTTAAGCGTTCATTAAATGAACTTTATAAACACCATTACATATTAATAAATCCACATGAGGCTTATGATTTAAAAGGGAAGACAGTTACTAGAAAAGAATTAAAATTACCTAAGGGTAAGAAACCATTAATTTTATCCATTGATGATATGAATTATTATGAGTACATGAGAGGTCATGGATATGCAGATCGTTTAGTGCTAGATCAGAAACAACACGTCGTTTCTGAAACTAAAGATAAAAATGGTAAGGTAACAACAAGTGAAACAAATGATATTGTACCTATATTGAATCAATTCGTGAAAGACCATCCTGACTTTTCACTCAATGGTCAAAAAGGCGTCGTTGCGCTAACAGGATATAATGGCGTGTTAGGTTATCGAACAAATGAGTTAAATAATAAAGATTACCCAAAACGTAAAAAAGAGGCTGAAAAAGTAGTCAAAGCAATGAAACGAGATGGTTGGACATTTGCAAGTCATTCATGGGGACATATCGATTTTGCAAATAGCTCATATCATCAAATTGTTCGTGACACGAAACGTTGGAAAAAAGAAGTAGAGCCAATTATAGGAAAAACAGATTTATTTATATATCCACACGGTGCTCAAGATAGAGGTTCTAAAGCATATCAATATCTTGTTCATGATGAAGGATTTAAATTTTTAGCAGGTGTAGGACCAAATAATTTTACAGATATCGTCAATGATAGTGTCTATCAAGATCGTGTTGCGATTGATGGGTTAAATTTATATGATTTTAAATATAAATTAAAGCCATTTTTAGATCCGAGTAAGGTGTATAGTGAGAAAGATCGTCAATATTTTAAAGGAGATAAATCCTATCAATAGTATGCTATAAACAAAAGAGTTGGACAAACTTCGTAAGACCATTTGTTCAACTCTTCTTTATTTTATAATTAAAGGATATATATTAGATACTTAGTTGTAATTCGCCTATAAAGTTGTTATAAAATATATTATACAATATTATAAAAATAAAAAGTAGGTAATATAATGTTTTTGAAAGTAACACAAAGTATTGGAATACTTAGTTTATTTACATTATTAGGAACTTCAATCTCTCATGCAGCAGAAACACCTGTTGATATTACAAATAAAGAAAGTAATGTCGCAGTAAGTTCAAATTATGAACCTGATGGTGTAACGCTTACGACACAACAAGGCCAAATATTATATAATTTCCAAGGAAATAAAGAAGCGGATCCTGCTTCTTTGTCTAAAATGATGACCATCTATTTAACATTAGAAGCAGTTCATCAAGGAAAACTTAAGTTAGACGATAAAGTTAAAATCACGAGCGCATATGATCAATTATCTAAAAAGCCAAATTTAACGTCTGTCCCTTTAAATCAAGGTCAAATATATACTATTAAAGATTTATTAGTACAGGCAGCCTTACCTTCAAGCAATTCAGCTGCGATGATTTTAGGAGAACAAGTGAGTGGCAATACGTCAACGTTCACAGACAAAATGAATGCGCAAGCTAAGGCTTTTCATATGAAGCATACATATTTTGTGAACCCAGCAGGTGCTGCTAATGATTTACTTGGACAACAAGCACCAAAGAAATATAAACAGGATATTTATCCTAAAAGTACGGCAGAAGATATTGCGATATTATCTCATCACTTAATCGCCAAACATCCAAAAATTTTAAACATAACGCAACTTAGTCAAGATACTCAAAAAGGTTATACTTTTAACAATACTAATTTATCAATTAAACATAAGCCACTTTACTTAAAAGGTACAGATGGATTGAAAACGGGTACGAGTGATAAAGGATATAATATTGCTTTAACTAATCAACAGAATTACCTTCGACTCAATGAAGTGGTTATGAATGTGGCACCGTATATGGATAATAATGCCAAATACAATCGTAATCGAATAGGGAATGCGATTTTTAAACATTATCGTAAAGAATATGAATACAAAAAAGTGTTATCTAAAGGAGAACATAAGATTGACGGTAAGACATATAAAGTAGATAAAAATTTATATGATACCGTTCCTAAAGATAATAAAAAATGGGATATACGAATCAATAAAGATGGAAAAGCCTATGTGCACTATAAACGTGATTTCTTACCAGAAACGACTTATCCGCGAGTAAATGCTAAAAAAGTATGGAAATGGTTCTAAATAAAAGCGGGATACACTTTAACGTACTATTAAATGTGAGATTAATATCAAACAATTTAATAAGTCAGTACGATATTTGTTTCCCGCTCTTGTTTTATTTTAATAACTTTAAATGAACTTCTCTCGCTCCACAAATCATGGTAACGATATCTGAAGACACTTCATCAATGGATTGTTGGCCATACTGAATCCAGTTTAGAATAACGCTTAAAATGCCTCCAGTTAGAAATTCTCCATAAATGAACTCATCTATATAAAATTGTCCAATTTGTTTATCAAATTCAATTTGTCGTTTAACCACTGCATAAATTTGATTATATAAAATTTGATAAACTTCACTATAAATATTGATAGAAATGACACTTTTTACCATTGCTTTGTTATCACTAATGAAAAGTAAAATATCTTTCATAAATTTATTGAAAAATTGTCTCGGATCTTTTGGATCAATTTCAGGCAAATGTAACGTTCGAAAATATTCAATTAATGTACCAACAATATGATTAAGTAAATCATACTTATCATTGAAATGACGGTAAAATGTAGAACGACGTACATTTGCTTTTTCGCATAAATCTTGAATGGTGATATTGTCAAAAGATTTCGTTTCAAGCAAATCTGAGAACGTAGTAATGAGTGCTTTTTTTGTTCGTTGTACACGTAAATCTTGATTATTCATGCTGTTCACCTCTTATTTAGGACATTTTATCAAAAATGTCACTTAAGTTACATTTTTGCTTAACTGACTCACAATAATATTTTATAAAATGATTATAATATAAGAGAAGGGTAGATTAATTTCTAAAGCATTTACTTATAGTTTACTACTTTTCATAGATTACTTAAAAATATAAATAAAATGGGAAGTGAATCATATGTACTATAGTAATGGAAATTATGAAGCATTTGCATGTCCGAAAAAACCTGAATATGTTGCACAAAAATCTGCTTATCTTATTGGCTCTGGATTAGCATCTTTAGCTGCTGCATGTTTTTTAATTAGAGATGGGCAAATGGATGGGTCAAACATTCACATTTTAGAAGAATTATCTAAATCTGGTGGAAGTTTGGATGGTACTGAACTTCCAATGAAAGGCTACGTTATGCGTGGTGGTAGAGAAATGGAAAATCATTTTGAGTGTTTATGGGATTTGTTCCGCTCCATCCCATCACTTGAAATTGAAGATGCTTCAGTTTTAGATGAGTTTTATTGGTTAAATAAAGAAGATCCAAACTACTCAAGATGTCGTGTTATTGAAGAAAGGGGTCAACGATTACCTACAGATGGAGACTTTACTTTAACTAAACAAGCCATGAAAGACATACTCCATTTATGTATGATGAAAGAAGAAGATTTAAATGATGTGAAAATTTCAGATGTCTTGTCAGAGGATTTCATGAATTCAAACTTTTGGATTTATTGGAAGACGATGTTCGCTTTTGAACCTTGGCATTCTGCAATGGAAATGCGTCGTTATTTAATGAGATTTGTGCATCACATTGGAGGTTTAGCTGATTTTAGTGCCTTGAAATTTACTAAATACAATCAATATGAATCACTCGTACGCCCTATGATTGCATACTTAACGTCTCATGGTGTGCAATTTGAATACAATGTTCAAGTGCTTGATGTTAAAGTAGATGTGACTACCAAAGACAAAGTTGCTAAAACAATTGAACTAAAACGAAATGGTAATAAAGAAACAATTCAACTCACACCCGATGATCTTGTATTTATTACGAATGGTAGTATCACAGAAAGTTCAACTTATGGCGATAATCACACACCCGCGCCTCCTACAAAAGACATTGGCGGAAGTTGGAATTTATGGCGGAACTTAGCTAAACAAAGCCCTGAGTTTGGCAATCCCGAAAAATTCTATAAAGATTTGCCAGATAAAAGTTGGTTCGTCTCAGCAACGGTAACGACAAATAACAAGACGGTCATTGAAGCTATCGAACGTTTATGTAAACGGGATCCATTAGCTGGAAAAACAGTTACAGGTGGGATTATCACAGTGAACGATTCTAAATGGCAAATGAGTTTTACTGTGAATCGTCAACAACAATTCAAACAACAACCTAAAGATGAAGTGAGTGTATGGGTATACGCTTTATATTCAGATGAGAAGGGCGATTATATCCATAAACCGATTGTTGAATGTAGTGGTCATGAAATATGTCAAGAATGGTTATATCATATGGGATTACCTATTGATCAAATAGAATGCCTCGCAACACAACATTGTAATACGATTCCTGTATATATGCCTTATATTTGTTCATATTTCATGCCAAGAGCGATTGGCGATCGACCACTTGTTGTCCCTCAGCACTCTCGTAACTTAGCCTTCATTGGTAACTTCGCAGAGACAGAAAGAGATACAGTGTTTACTACAGAATATTCTGTAAGAACAGCGATGGAAGCAGTTTATCAATTACTGGACATAGATAGAGGTGTTCCAGAAGTCATGGCGACAGAATTTGATATTCGTGTCTTATTAGATGCGATGTATGAACTTAATGATCGTAAAGACTTGAAAACATTAGCCGAGCAAAATAAAATACAACAAGTTGCATTACACACGTTCTTGAAAAAAATAAAAGGTACGTTTGTAGAAGAACTCTTGACGCAACATAAATTATTATAATAGTGTGTAGGTAAATGTTAACCCCCGCGTGTTTGAGAGCATGCGGGGGTTAAATCATTATTATTCAATATATCGTCTTAAATGTTTTGCTGTAACAGAGTTGTTAATATCTAGGAGTCCTTTAGGTTCTCCAGCATACAATAATTGTCCTCCATGTTTACCAGCAAATGGTCCAATGTCAATAACCCATCTGCTTCTGTCATCATTGTTAAATTATGCTCGATTAAAATGACAGTATTCCCTTCATCAATCAAATGATTAAAGCATT
The DNA here is from genome assembly GCF_001809305.1 of Staphylococcus sp. HMSC072H03. Lineage (NCBI taxonomy): Bacteria > Bacillati > Bacillota > Bacilli > Caryophanales > Staphylococcaceae > Staphylococcus > Staphylococcus sp. HMSC072H03. Next base: position 317,113 of record NZ_KV796914.1, on the reverse strand, counting down.
CAATGAGAATAGGTAAATCGTCTTCATGAAGTCCTGTTGTAGGTTCATCAAAGATAAATATTTTTTAAGTTATTTTGTTTTGCACCAATAATTTCGATATCGGACATAGTTTTTACCTCATTGTTGTTATTACCCGACAATAGTAGATTTATTTACTTTTCTAAAGGAAGAATAGCAACGTCAAGATTAAAATAGGTCTTAAAAAAATCTTTATAATTTTCACGTGTGATAGCGAACTGCTCTTTTTTATATCTTTTAGTAAGAGTAAGGTGATTATAAGACATTGTAGCTCGACCGAAATGTTGTGGCTTTGTAATCATGAGTTGCTTTACAAATATAGATTCAGGATGTGAGGTATTGTAGTTAATCATTTCATCAAAATCATGAATATCATGAGAAATAAACTCTGCTTTATAACGTGTTACCCACATTGTTTCTTCCAGTTTTTGAAGAAGATACGTCGCAGGGGTTTCAAAAATGGCACGAAATTGACCTGTCTTTTCAAACACAGTTTGTGTTGCTTCAATTGAAGTTATTGGGAGTGCTTGTAACGGTAAATCGCCAAATCCCACATCAGCAATATAGTAAACGTTGTTAATAAGAACAACTAGTGATAAATGAGATCCTTTAGGACTGTAGTTGCCATTAGGCTGATGAACGGTTGCTGACATTCGAAACACTTTAAAACCTTTAGCTTCTAAGTAGCTACCGAAAAAGTGGTTCATTTCATAGCAAAACCCACCACGATGTTGATATATAAATTTATTAAATAAATGATCTAAATCGACTGAAATCTTTTCTTTATTTTGAACACTAATATTTTCAAAAGGAACGGTTAGCATAAAACGTTCCATGTAATAGTTAAGTGCATCTAAAGTAGGGTGAGGATAACGTTGAGACTCAATATTTAAATAATCTTCAATTGCTTTAATATCCATAATTTTTCCTCCTTAATCGTTATGTACCAAAATATAAAATAGAACAAACGTGTGTTCTTCAATGAACACACGTTTGTGATTATAGTTCTTGTTTCTTAAAAATAGATAGTGATGAAAAATAAGAAATGACAAAAATAATAAAGCCAAGCAATGCATAACTACCAGTTGCTACTAGAACGAGTGGATTTGAAGCAATTTTACTCATTGAACCGGCTTGTACAAGTATTGGCATAATAGCAAAGAACCACATGGATAAAAATAATGCAACAGCAACAACTGCTGTAGTAAGCATAATGACATTTGAATTCTCAGGACCAAATTTAAATGTGAGTGGAAACATTAATGCATACGTACAAGCCATCCCAATACCTATGAATGCTGAAAATAATGTAACCATAATATCTTGAGTCACGATAAGACAAATGATGGCGCCAATTATCAAACCAAGTAAAATGAGTAAACCATAAAAGGCAAAGTATGCTTTTACATAAGTATGTCTATGTGTAGGAAGGGTAGACACATAGTACATCCATTTAGAATCTTTTTCACGTTTTAAGTTATCTGATACGGGAGATAATAACATGACCATTAGCATGAAACAACACATCATTGGACTAAAAAATGCAAACACAATACTTAATACGATACCAATAATTAAATAGGTTATGAGCGATTTTTTAGAAGCATAAAAACTACTAAGTATAAGTCCTTTCATTATTTATCACCTCGCATAATTAATTTTGTAGCATCATCAATACTTTGAAGCGGGCGTGCTTGTTCAAAGTGTTGACGTTGCTTGACTAACGTTTGACGTTGACCATGACGTATTCGTGAAGCAATGATTACCTCTTGAGGTAAGTCTAAAGGGGAAGTTTCATCTGTTTCGATAATGCCATAATCAGTTAGTAATATATGTTTGTCTTCTTGTAAAAGAATATGACCATCGCGCATAAAAATAAGTTTTGTAGCAAGTTGTTCCATATCCTCTGAAATATGAGATGAAAGTAAAATACCATGCCCTTTTGATACATAATCTTCGAGAATTTCTAACACTTCTTCTCGTCCTGAAACATCCATACCAGCTGTTGCTTCATCTAAGATTAATAATTTTGTCTCATGAGAAAGTGCGATGGCTAATGCTGCTTTCATGCGCATCCCTCTAGAAAAAGTAGAAATTTGATTATTTTTAGGTAATTCAAATGATTGAATAAGATTGAAAAATTGATCACTATTCCAATGTTTAAAAATATTTAAAAATACTTTATCAATCTCTGTTATTGTCAATTTATTCGGTACACGTAAATCATCAAAAACGACACCCACGTGTTCTTTATAATCTTTATCTTTTTCGGAAATAATTTGATTGAAAAAAGAAATCTCTCCTGAATCTTTAAATCGATTACCCACTAATGTGTTAATAAGTGTGGATTTACCTGATCCATTTTTACCAATTAAGCCAATGACCTCACCTGGATTTAAAGTAAATGAAATATCATTTAATTCGAAATTTGAATTCTTATACGATTTATTAAGTTGTTGTACTTGAAGTAAATGTGTCATCTAATGATCCTTTCTTTATAGAAATGAAAACTATGAATGATAAAATTTATATGTTTTTAATAAATGACTAAATCCATTATAAATAAACAAAATGATTAAAATAAAGATCCCTAATGTTTGGGAATGGCCAGTTTCTAATGAATAAAAGCCTAAAAATATTGCACCAATCATAATTAAAGATAGGTTAATATAGAATGTTTTGAACAAGGAGTTAAAGTAAATATGTCGTTCTCCTTCATCTAAAATATTAATTAATTTCTCAGCATAATTTTTTTCTCCTAATTTGGGATAGCGAGAATCAAATTTACGATAAAATAATCCTGTAATTACCGAGGAAATAATCGTTGTCATAAAAGGAAGTAATGCCCAACTGCTAGCACTAGAATTTCCATTTCCTAAGACAATGATAAAAAGAGCAATAAAGCTAATTGTTAATTCTAGATAATAAATAAATGAATTTTGCATATATGCTAAATTAGCTTTCTTATCATATGAATCTGCCTCATCTTCATCAATATGTGTTTCGGATAAACGTTTGTAATGAACGGCCTTTTTTTGAATAATAATTAAATACATACTTAAGACTAGAATAAGCGCCACACAGATTAATGAGATTAAAATGACATTCGAATGTGTAGCATAATGATAATTTCCAAAGAAGTGAAAAGTATGGTTGTAGTTAATGAATAGAGCTATACATCCTCCAACCAGTCCACCCATTAACAAAGTGATTATAAAACGACCTATTTTCATAAATCTTCCTCCTCAATCATAAAGATAGATTCAACAGGTTCATTAAAAATACGAGCTATTTTCATAGCAGTTAAAATAGAAGGTGTAAAGTCATTTCTTTCAATGAGAGATACAGTTTGACGTGAGATGCCTGCTTTTTTAGCAAGTTGCGTTTGATTATAACCTTCTCTCGCTCGTAATTCTTTCAATCGATTTCGCAATCATCATCATCTCCTCACAATTAGTGTAAATTATTATAGTCATTTTGACAAATATATTTGTCAAAATGTATTTAAAGTAAATTATGGGTAAGACTAACGATTGTCTGATGTTAGACATCCGGATGTCTAAAGCGTCTTACTATTTAATCTTATCCACTGTGTAATGTCTTCAAGATTATAAAGCTTGATAATATCTTGATATATATCGTCTAAATTTATATTAGAAAGTGTAGAAATCAATGTATGTTCAATATGATTTAAAGATATACTGATGTTACATTGTTGTGCTTTGTGTCCTTCTTTTTCTCCTAAAAAGTTGGTAAGTAAATGTTGACTTGAGAAGATATTGCCACGACCTTCAATAGCTAAAAAGACATCGTAAAAAGTAATATCTTTGAGTTTTTTTCTAAGTGTAAATCCTCCATTTTTACCAGTTGTTGAATATACCAAATTTTCTTTTACTAATGCTTTTACTATTTTTTTTTAAGTAAGAATCAGAAACTTTAAGTCGCTTGCTTAAAGCGGTAGATGTCATTACTGACTGACGAGGGAGTTGGTTTAAAATTAATAAGACATATATGGCTTGTTCCCAACCGGTAGATAATTTCATATATAAGCCTCCTATCAAACTTATTATATAATATTTTTATATTATATTTAAAAAATAAAGTAGTTCCTATATAATTGTATTTAAAGACAAAATATATCTCAATTATCTTTAATTAAAAATAGGGAGACAACAGCAGTGAAAAAACATTTAAATACTTCAATAACATTTTATATGTCCATTCTTTTTACGACTATTTTTATGGGATCATCTTTTCCAACTGGCAAATATTTAATTTCAAATGAACATGTTCCACCTATGCTTCTTGGTGGATGGCGATTTGTTATCGCAGGATGTATGATGTTAATCCTTACATTTATGAGAAATGGGGAAAGGGGCATTCTACCCACAAGTAAAGGGAATAGTTATAAAGGATTTATATTAGTGTTCGTTATTGGATTTTTACAAACAGCAGGGACGATGGGATTATTAAATTTTGCAATGGCATTTGGCGTGTCTTCTTCTATATCATCTATTCTATTATTTACGAACCCGCTATGGCTGGCCTTTTTAGCCCATTTTATTTTAGATGAAAGGTTAACAAAAATTAAAATTACTTCACTTATACTTGGTGTGTTTGGAGTAGGATTATGTCTCGGATTAGATGAAACATTATTTGGATGGGGAACGCTTTTTGCACTAGCTGGTTCATTATGTTGGTCAATCAATACAATAGTGACAAAAAAGGTAGTGTTTGATAAAGGGCCCTGGGTTTTAACAGGATGGCAACTATTATTCGGTGGTATGTTTATGCTGATAATGAGTCTCGTTTTAAAAGAACATTATACATTTAGTTCTCTTAATCATTGGGGATGGATATGGTTCTTTTGGCTTATTATTCCAGCTTCTGTAGGTTCATTTGGATTATGGTTTTATAGCTTAAGCCAACGAGGGGCAACTACGGCGAGTAGTTTCTTATTTTTAGTACCACTATTTTCGACACTATTTTCAATTATAGGGTTAAGAGAGCCCTTAACGCTTCATTTAATTTTAGGAGGTTTATGCGTTGTTGTGGCATTAATGTTAATTCATCGTCAACCGAGGAAAAATATTTTATAAAATACAATATTCAGTACATTGAATATAAATACATATATTAATAGAAATTAGGTTATATAAAACGTTAGTTAAGTCTTTTGAAGTTGTCTTAATTTTAACATAATGAAAAAATATGAAAACTTGTCATTACTATATTTTTGAGAAATAAAAAATTTAAAAAAACCTCTTCACAGAGAATGTGATTTTGTGTAGTATATCTTTCATATGATTTTTAGAGAGAAAAAGGAGGAAACAATAATGAAAGATAACAGAATGATGTTCTTCATATTTATGTTAGGTACATTTACAGTTGGAATGGCAGAATATGTTGTTACAGGATTATTGACTCAAATTGCAGGAGATATGAAAGTATCTATTTCGAGTGCAGGGTTACTTATTAGTGTGTATGCTATTAGTGTCGCATTAATCGGTCCGTTAATGCGTATATTTACTTTAAAAGTACGCGCACAACGTTTACTCCCAGTATTGATGGCCATTTTTATTATAAGTAATATAATAGGGATGTTAGCACCGAATTTTCCAATACTACTGTTATCTCGATTATTGTCAGCCTCTATGCACGCACCGTTCTTTGGCGTATGTATGAGTGTGGCGGCAGCCGTTGCGCCACAGGGTAAAAAACCACAAGCGATTGCTCTAGTTCAAGCTGGATTAACAATTGCAGTGATGATTGGCGTGCCATTCGGTTCATTTTTAGGTGGATTTGCGAATTGGCGCTTTGTCTTTGGCGTCATGATTTTGTTAGCTGTCATTACTATGTTAGGAATGATGAAGTTTGTACCTCATGTCGCTTTGAGTACAGAAGCGAGTGTGAAAAAAGAATTAAAACTATTTAAAAATCCACATATCTTAATTGTAATGGCAATTATTGTCTTTGGTTATTCAGGCGTATTCACAACTTATACGTTTATGGAGCCAATGATTCATAAATATGCACCATTTGGAATTGTTGGTTTAACTGTATGTTTATTTATGTTTGGCCTTGGCGGTGTGGTTGGTAACTTGCTTACAGGTAATGTACCAGAACATAAACTTACCCAGTACTTGTTCTATACCTTTGTGTTATTGTTTATAACGATTGTTTTATTTGTAACAGCAGTGCATAGTGCGATTTTAGCAATTATTATTTGTTTCTTATTTGGTTTCGGCACTTTCGGTACAACGCCTCTATTAAATAGTAAAGTGATTTTAAGTGCACATGAGGCACCATTACTTGCAAGTACACTTGCAGCTTCAGTCTTTAATATTGCTAACTTTTTAGGTGCCATTGTGGGATCAATACTATTATCAATGGGATTCCCATATCTTACGATTACATTTGTATCAGGCGGGATTATTATCTTAGGAATTATAATTAATACAATTAATCATTTGTATGAAAAAAAGTATGTTACATTTGATTATTAATCAAAAGCGTTCTAAATTGAGTGAATTCAATTTAGAACGCTTTTTTACAAAATGTAAAATGAATGTTAAATAATTACCTTAAAATTGACAACTTGAGGAATATAAGATACGTTGTGTTGCGTCATATAATCAATTAATACTTGTGCGCCTTCCTCTTGAATATCTTTAACGACTGGCGCTTCTGCAAACATTTTATAATCTCCGCCTCCAACTGCACGATAGTTGTTCACACATATGGTATACGTTTTTGTGTCTTCTAAAGGTGAAGCGCCGACTTTAATATCTGAAACACGTTGTCCTACAGGTGCACCAGCATGAATGGTATAAGAGATTCCTCCATACATATCATAATTAAAATGTTGAGGTTTTGGAGATAAAAATGTGTCACTGACTGTGATTTCATTATTGTCATTTACACTAAAATAACTTGCTGATTTTTCTAAAGCAGCTTTAATTCCTTTGCCATTAAGTTCTAAAACTTGGAATGTATTAGGAAAAGGATAGTTATTAATGATATCTCGCATTGTGACTTGTTGATTAAAGCCTTTAGCTGAATCAAATAGCGCAGTGCTTGCTATATCTGCACCACTTTTTTCTAACAAAATATAATTTATCAGATTAATAAGTGAATGAGGGTGTGTTCGAGCTTCGAACTGATGAGTGACTAGCATTGGTTCTGATAATGTTGTAATGTCTGTATCAAGCCAATCTTCAAGTTTATTTAAAAGTGAATGATCGTTGTTAGATAATGTTAATGAAAGATGAGAAGGCACAGATACAAGAGTGCTCTGTTTATCTGTAATTCGATGTTCATAATCCAAAGTTAATGTCACCTTACCAAATTCTGTACCTCGTGTACCTGGTTGGATAATAGCGGTATCATTTTTTATCATTGCAATATCACGATGTTGGTGTCCTGTTATAAGCACGTCAATATCTTTATGGAAACGTTCTAGTATATCAGATCCTTCATTTTCTCCAGTTAATTCTTCAGTAGGTATATCAGTATCAAGACTTCTTTCAAAACCGCCATGATAAGACACAACGACAACATCTGATTTTTTACGAACGTCTGGTAAAATACATTTTAATGTTTCAACTGCACTGTTGAACGTTAATCCTTTAATATGGGCAGGTTGTTCCCAATTTGGAATGAATTGTGTTGTTAATCCAATGACGCCAATAGTTATATCGCCACGTTTAAAATAATTTACGCCTTGACCAGTCAAAGGTGCGTTATTGTGATCAAAAATATTTGCACACAAGATAGGGTGATGAAGATGGTTTAAAGTATTTTGTAAATAAGGTAATCCATAATTAAATTCATGATTACCTAATGTACCAAAGTCAAAATTAAGACGATTATAAATATCAGTAAGAGGTTGACTTGATTGTTCTTCAGTTGCTAGGTAATGGCATAAAGGAGAACCTTGTAAAAAATCACCATTATCAATTTTAAAACTATAGTCATCGTGTTGACGTTCTTGTTCGATAAGTTGATTTACTTTTAATAGTCCCATAGGAAGATTTTGGTTTCTTTTTGAAAAGTCAGTGGGAAAAATATAGCCATGTATATCACTTACGATATAAAAAGAGAGTTGTGTCATAGGTCATTTCCTTTCATAAATAAAGAGATAAAAAGGGAAGTAGTTTATTGAACGCCACATACCTTTATTATCTCTTATGTGTTGTATTACTATTATAAATTATTGAATTGAACCTGTAGCAAGCGTTTTACTACCTTGTTTTAAACGAATATTCGCACCCGAAATAGATTCAGATGTTTTAGCTGTAAAAGTTAACGTTGCGTTACCTTGGTCGTCAGTGGTTACACTTTGTTCTTGACTATAGCCTACCGTATCATAATTTTGCCCATCTTGAGAAAAACTTGCAAGCTGTCTACCACCATCTTGATAAACACCTAATTTTAAATGATCAATAGTTGTGTTTTTAGCCATGTTTGTTAATTCAACTTGAATATTAAATGGTTGATTTACTGATACATTATCTGGTAAATGGAATTGAATATTATTGCTAGAAATCATTGAATTAGAAGTAGTTGTATCTTGAGAAGACTGTGATGTATTTGTATCCTCTTGTGAATGATTATTTTCAGTCGTATTATCTTCTGTACTATTCGCTTTGTTATTACCATTATGGCTACCATGATTTTTATGATTACTATTTAGTTGTGATGATGTACTGCCATAACTACCTAGTTTAAATGTTGAACGATCATACCATTTATATCCAGAAGGTGGTTGTGACCATGGTTCTTTTTCAGGTTCAGTTGAATATTGTGGTTGTTCAAAATTAAGAAGTGGCGTAGGTTGATCTAACTTAATACCTGTTTCTTTTAAATTCGGTGTATTATCTTGTTTTCCAAACCAAGTTGTAATATTTTTAAGTAATTTACTATTATCTTGTTCTTTAAATCCATCATACGTTTTCTTAGTTCTTCCATTATCTTCACGTACATATTTAGGTGTACTATCTTCGACTAATGATGAATCTCCAATGAAGGCTGCCTTTCCTTTACCTACTTTTGAGATAGCAACATAAGGACCCTCTGCTATACCACCGCCATTGTAAATACCTTGATCGACTGCATGAGACCAACGTTGTTTTTGAGATAAGTGTTCTGGTAAGAAAATGATACCTTTTGCTTTTGTAGGATCTGTAATTACAAGAGTTGAACCAGCATGCATTGATACAGAATGTACACCTTCAGTAATACCAAAGCTGTCACTAGATGACACAATATTTTGAGTGTTTAAATCACCTAAAGCGTTGTAACGGAAACGTACGCCGAAGTGTTCAGAAAGCCAATCTGAACTTTTAACATTGCGCATAGCTTTAGAATGTTTTTCCTCATTTGTTAAATCTTTGGTGATATCTTGATATGCACCACGACGATAACCATTCATCACTTCTGAAGAATCGAAACGATTTAAGTTTCTGTCGGCATTATAATGATCAGCGATAAAGATGATATTGCCACCTTTTTCAACAAAATTAAGCATAGCTTGTTGCTCTCTCTTTTTAAAAGGAATATTGGCTTCTGGAAGAACGAGAATATTGATGCCACGTAGTGTATTAGGTGTAATATTAGATTCTCCATCGATTTGTTTCACAGTATAGCCTTGTTGACGCATTGAATCAGCATAATCGGAAAAACCACCATCAATGACCCAATCAGCAGCTCCTGCCGTTTGGCCGTGTGAAGCGTCAAAAGCGACAGTTTGAGTGGTAGTTTGATTTGGTGCAGCATGACTGATTGGCGTTGCAGATAATGTAATTGCTGAAGCTAAAATAGTACTACTTAATACTTTTATCCATTTCATATTTTTATCTCCCAAATATATTTTTAAATGATTTATAGAAAAAGTATAATAAAAAAATAAGTTGATAATAGATTATTTAGAGAATGTTTAAATAAATTTTACAATTCTTTAACAGTGTAAAACAATTCTATAAAAAATTCACACATAATAAATATTATTTTGGTTAATATTGTGCTACTCTTAGTATTGTCAAATGAAATGCGTTGACAAATTAAATGAATGTATACATAGCGAACGGGGGCAATATGTTATGAAGCAATTGAAGTACCTTTTAGTATTAGCGCTATCAGTTATTATTTTTGCAGCAGCATGTGGAAATAATAGCTCGTTAGACAATAATAAAAGTAGTAATTCGGATGGTGGATCAAGTTCAAGTAAAGATGGCTACACACCTAAAGAATTAACTGTACAATTCGTACCATCACAAAATGCAGATACACTTGAAGCAAAAGCAAAACCGCTTGAAAAATTATTATCTAAGAAATTAGGTATTCCAGTAAAAGTTTCTGTATCAACAAATTACAATACAATTGTTGAAGCAATGAAATCTAAAAAAGTAGATGTTGGTTTCTTACCACCAACTGCATACACTTTAGCACATGATCAAAAAGCAGCTGATTTATTATTACAAGCACAACGTTATGGTGTGAATGAAGATGGTTCTAGTAACAAAAAACTTGTAAAAGATTATAAATCAGAAATCTTAGTTAAAAAGAATTCAGGTATTAATAGCTTAAAAGATTTAAAAGGTAAAAAAATCGCATTACAAGATGTAACTTCAACAGCAGGTTACACATTCCCAATTGCAACAATTAAAAAAGATACTGGTATTGACGCTACTAAAGATATGAAAATCGTAAACATGAAAGGTCATGACCAAGCTGTTATTTCATTATTAAATGGCGATGTTGACGCTGCAGCTGTATTCCAAGATGCACGTAACATTGTTAAAAAAGATCAACCCAACGTATTTAAAGATACTAAAATTCTTAAACTAACAAAACCAATTCCTAACGATACGATTTCAGTTCGTCCTGATATGAACAAAGACTTCCAAGATAAACTTAAAAAAGCATTTAAAGATATCTCTAAAACAAAAGAAGGACATAAAATTATTAGTGAAGTATACTCTCACGAAGGCTATACAGATGCTAAAGACTCAGACTTCGATATCGTAAGAAAATATGAAAAAGAAGTTCAAGATATGAAATAATTTTCACATAGATAGAACTAAATAAGTGATAAAGAGAAGAGGCTAGGGCAATTGAGTCATATAAGAAATGCATATATCATTTCTTATGATCTTGTCCCGACCTCTTTCTCTGTATTAAAAAGAAGGGTGTAAACATACATGAGTCAGATAGAGTTTAAAAATGTGAGCAAGATTTATCCTAATGGTCATGTGGGGTTAAAAGATATCAATTTAAACATTGAAAAAGGTGACTTTGCTGTTATCGTAGGTTTATCAGGTGCGGGGAAATCTACATTATTACGATCTGTTAATCGTCTACATGATATTACTTCGGGAGATATTACAATTGAAGGTAAATCGATTACGAAAGCGAAAGGTAAAGAATTATTAATGATGCGTCGTAATATAGGAATGATTTTCCAACATTTTAATTTAGTCAAACGATCTACTGTGTTGAGAAATGTATTAAGTGGTCGTGTCGGTTATCATCCAACTTGGAAAATGATATTAGGATTATTTCCAAAAGAAGACAAAATTAAAGCAATGGATGCGTTAGAACGTGTGAATATTTTGGATAAATATGACCAACGTTCAGATGAACTGTCTGGAGGTCAACAGCAACGTATTTCAATTGCACGCGCCTTAGCGCAAGAGCCAGCGATTATTTTAGCAGATGAGCCTGTTGCATCTTTAGACCCCCTCACTACTAAACAAGTTATGGATGACTTGAAAAAAATCAATGAAGAATTAGGCATTACCATTTTAATTAACCTACATTTTGTTGATTTAGCTTTAGAATATGGAACACGTATTATTGGTTTACGTGCAGGAGAACTGGTTTATGATGGTCCAGCAAGTGAAGCGAATGAAGATGTATTTAATGAAATTTATGGTCGTAAACTTAATGACGATGAGAAGCTAGGGGTGGAGTAATATGGCAACACCTACTACAGGTAAATATGATCAATATTTAAATAAAAAATTCTCTTTCAAAACTAGTTTAACCCTATTTTTAGTGATTGCGCTCGTCGTGTGGAGTTTTTTATACACTGGCTTTAACTTTAGTGACTTAATGGTAGGGATTCCACAAATCGGTTCTTTCTTTGGACAAATGGTTCCACCAGATTGGAGTTACTTAAGTACCATTACAAAACCTATGTTAGACACAATTCGCATGGCGATTGTAGGAACATTCTTAGGATCCATCGTATCAATTCCAGTTGCATTGCTCTGTGCAAGTAATATTGTAAAAACAAAGTGGATTACGATTCCATCACGTTTTATTTTAAATATTGTACGTACCATTCCTGATTTATTATTAGCTGCTGTCTTTGTTGCAGTTTTTGGTATCGGACAAATTCCAGGGGTATTGGCATTATTTATTTTAACAATATGTGTTATTGCGAAATTGTTCTATGAATCGCTTGAAACAATTGATCCAGGTCCAATGGAAGCGATGACGGCCGTAGGTGCAAATAAAATAAAATGGATTATGTTTGGAGTAGTTCCACAAACAATGTCTACATTTTTATCATATGTATTATTTGCATTTGAGATTAATATTCGTGCCTCAGCAGTTCTTGGATTAGTAGGTGCTGGTGGTATCGGTTTATTCTACGACTCAACTTTAGGATTATTCCAATATCCAAAAACAGCGATGATTATTCTGTTCACTTTAGTCATTGTTGTCATTATTGACTATGTCAGCTCGAAAGTGAGGGAAAGACTCGCATGACACAAGAACAGCATCAGTTAGAAAAGAAATATCCAGTGAGATCAAAGGAACACAAACAAAGAATGATTAAACATTGGCTGATTACCATTGTTGTTTTAGCTATCATTGTTTGGGGTTTTGCAGGTATGCCTGCTTTAGAATTAAAATCTAAATCAATTGAAATTCTTAAATCTATTTTTAATGGATTATTCCACCCCGATTGGGATTACGTTTATATTCCAGCTGGAGAAGATTTGCTTCGTGGTTTACTTGAAACGTTTGCCATTGCTGTTATTGGTACATTTATCGCAGCAGTGATTTGTATACCATTCGCATTTTTAGGTGCACGTAATTTAGTAAAAGTTCGACCAGTCACAGGGATTACTAAATTCATTCTTAGTGTCATTCGTGTATTCCCTGAAATTGTTATGGCGTTAATTTTTATAAAAGCAGTAGGTCCTGGTTCATTTTCAGGGGTACTTGCATTAGGTATTCATTCAGTAGGGATGTTAGGTAAATTATTTATAGAGGATATTGAAAGTTTAGACTTCTCTTCAGCCGAGGCTTTAAAAGCAAGTGGTGCGAATAAAACTAAAACACTTGTCTTTGCGGTGATTCCTCAAATTTTACCTTCATTCTTATCCCTTATTTTATATCGTTTTGAATTAAACTTACGTTCAGCATCTATTTTAGGTTTAATCGGTGCTGGTGGTATTGGTACACCACTTATCTTTGCACTTCAAACACGTTCATGGGATCGCGTAGGTATTATATTAATCGGATTAGTTATTATGGTAGCCATTGTTGACTTTATCTCGGGAGCTATTCGTAAACGTATTGTGTAATAGAAGATATAATTTAAACGTTTTTATAAATAAATAGAGCTATTGCCAGGACTTAGAAAACTGGACAATAGCTCTTTTGCTATGCATGAAAGAAATGTTGTTACAGTATTAGTAACAGATACTTAGAAAAATACAGTTAATGTTTTTTAGGAATAACGCGTCTAAAGCTAATACTTCTAAGGCTAGTATAAGAGTGAATATGCTAAAATCATTATATTTTGAAGTATTAGTGTCAAATTCTTTAGTAAGGGGCGTTACTAAAGAATATGTAACGTTATTTAAGGAGTGTGAATGATGATAACTAAGTGTAGGTTCTGTTTTTAAATAATGCGGCGGTTCATTGATGTGTGATTCGATACATAAATCGTGTTGTCAGAATAACGTGTTGTTTGAATAGCATTTAATTTAGTATCATGGAGTTGAATCGTCGTTGTTCGCTGTTTCATTAAGTTCTGTTTTTCAACATAACTATTAAAATCGTTGTCATTATTTTCTAAGGTGTCTTTACTTCATCCATTTTCCTCTACAAGACTATTGAAACCGATACTTGTCTTCAGATAGATTTCACTGTGGGGCTGAAACATTATAAAAACATGTGTGTTGATTCTAACGGATGACGGGAATGTAATTCATGTTATAGTTAATACCCTGATTTATGTTGTAATCATTTCTAGGTGTAATGAGTCATTCGTTTTGGTCATGATTAATTAGTATCGTTCTCTGAAGCAATAGACTGATGAGGTATATGATCATTATATTGTTAATCAATATTCTGCTAGGATGTAAATGCGTGACCTTGAGAAAAAATAAATGAAGATGCTATAAGTGTTGTACCAAATACCTATTTAAAATGATGTATAGTCAAAGGTAGTTAGTTCTTAGTAATGATCATTCTATATACATAAAGATAATGATTTTATTTTTCAAAAATAATCATAACTATGTACATTTATAAACTAACATATTCGTAAAAAAACAACCTTAATATTTCCTATCATCTATATGACAGATTTGTCATACACTTAAAAGTTGATAGGATAAATCGCTATTAAATAAAACTATATTATGACATTGAAAGGATGTAGAAGATGAATTTTCGAAATGTAGTGGCAGATGATTTAGAACGTTTAATTCAATTAGAAAATGAAGGGTTTACTAAAGAAGAAGCAGCAACAACTAAAGCTTTAAAACAGCGTATTGAAATCATTCCGGATACGTTTATTGTTGCAGAAGAAAACAATCAAATCGTTGGTTATATTAATGGTCCAGTTATTTCGAATAAGTGTATTACAGATGATTTATTTGCATCGATTAGACCCAACCCCAATATAGGTGGTTATTTAAGTGTACTCGGTTTAGTTGTAGCGAAAGATTTTCAACATCAAGGCATTGCAGGACAACTGTTAAATTATTTTGAGAATATAGCAAGGCAACATGCACGTTTCGGAGTCACTCTCACTTGTCGCGATACTTTAGTAAGTTTTTATGAATCGCATGGATATATTAATGAAGGATTATCAGATTCTACTCATGCAAATGTAGCTTGGTATAATTTAGTAAAAGAATTATAAAAATAGGAGTGATACATTGGAAACAGTATATCTAGCTGGAGGATGTTTGTGGGGTGTACAAGCATTTATTAAAACATTGCCAGGTGTTATGGCTACTGAAGCAGGACGTGCGAATGGAACGACGCAGCGACTTGATGATGAATATGATGGCTATGTAGAATGCGTCAAAACAGTTTTTAATCCTGATATCACTTCAATTCATGATTTAATGCATTATTTATTTGAAATCATAGACCCATACAGTCTGAATAAGCAAGGCGTAGATAAAGGACCTAAATATCGTACAGGTGTTTATAGTGAAAATGAGAGCCATCTTAAAGAAGCACAACAATTCATTCAACAACGTTCAGATAGAGATAAAATCGTTGTAGAAGTACTTCCTTTAGAAAGTTATGTTAAAAGTGCAGATGAACATCAAGATAGATTAGATAAACATCCTGAAGATATATCATTATGTCATATCTCTAAAAGTATTTTAAATAAATACAACTAAAAGGAATGGGACAGCATTCATATGGTATTCGTTGTCCCATGTACTCTTTATTATTTTTTAGAAAATGTATCGATAAGACTAAGTGCAGCTAAACCTAATAAATCTAAAGCATGTTGTGCACCAACCTTACCATGACCTGCTTCAAGGCGTTTGTATACTGCAACACTTAATACACTAAACGTGACAAGTGATCCTAAGCGAGAGATATTTTTATGCAAGACACTTGTGGCAAACAAACCCGATGCAATGAGCTCAATCACACCTGCTAATTTCATTGCACGTTCCGATAATTTAAAATCTTGTGTAAATAGTTGTTTAGTATAAGGGTTACCGGTAAGTTTACGTTTTGAAGCGGCATACAAATCTTTAGCGAGTTTTAAATTGGTAGCATAACGTAATATCATTATCTAAACGCTCCTTTATATCATATTTATTAGTTAAACTAAGTATAAAAGTCGCGTTAAAAAAAGTTAAATAAAAACGTTCAGCATAAATGTGTAATGCATTCACGCTGAACGTTTTTATTTATATAGTTATTGAATTAGTTTTTACCGAATGTATCAGCAAAACTTAAAGCAGCTAAGCCAAGTAAATCTAAAGCGTGTTGTGCGCCTTCTTTACCGTGACCAGCTTCAAAGTGTTTGTAAGCTGCAACGCCTAATACGCCAAATGTTGCAATAGAACCTAAACGAGAAATATTTTTGTTTAAGAAACTTGCAGCAAATAATGCAGCAGCAGTAGCTTCTACTGTACCTGCTAATTTAACTGATTTTTCTGGTAAACCAAATACATTTTTAAATGTATCAATCATTTCTTGGCTACCTTGTAATTTTGGTTTTGATGAATCATATAATTCTTTTGCAAGTTTTAAATTTGCAGCATAACGTAAGATCATTAATAAGTACTCCTTTTTTAGTTAAATTATTTTATTATAAAATAAGTATAATTTTTATACTAGAAATTATATGATTATTGGTAAGTAAAGTCAATAAAAAGCGTTAGATAATTACCTTTTTATAAGAAAGTGTTAATCAGTACACTTTAGAAACTATATTGAACGTGTCATAATAATACTGTTGTGACAAAATCTATGAAAGGAGTTATATTATGGAAACATCGATGAATTATAATCGAATGACTACAATTTTCTTTATTTCGGGTATTATTGTTATGGCAAGTTTATATACTGCTTTACCCCTTACCTCGGTATTCGCAAAAGATTTTGGCATTTCAAATGCTGTTGCCTCTCTAAATGGTGTGATCTTTTCAATTACGTATTCACTAAGTTGTCTATTTTATGGTACAATTTCTGAAAAATTTGGACGTATTCGTACGATTTTATTTGGACTTATTGGACTCGTCATCATATGTTTACTTATAGGCTTCATTCATTCGTTCACACTACTTATTATTCTTCGTGCAATTCAAGGTATATGCGCGGCAGCTTTTTCACCTGTATCTATTACTTATGTCACTGAAACGTATTCCCCAGTAAAACGTGTGACTGCGATTAGTTTTATTAGTACAAGTTTTATGTTATCTGGTGTCATTGGCCAAAACTTGAGTGAAATTGTAGTACGTTATACTAATTGGCATATGGTGTATTTTATATTAACGTTACTTTACATTTTTATAGCAGTACTTATATATAAATATATTCCAGAAAGTCCAGTGAAAAATCCTCAACTCAAACTAGTAGGTTTCTTTAAAAACTTTAAAGATTTTAAAGATAATAAAATAGTCATATTATGTTATCTTATTTCTTTATCTTTACTTACCATGTTTATTAGTATGTATACAATCTTTAATCATTATATTACTTCTGATATTGTGGGTGGCTCGGAAGCAACAGCCATTAATGCTAAACTCTTTGGTATTATTGGGATGTTACTTTCATTATTAGCAGGACGTATGAGTGATCGTACAGGAGTTAAACATGTTATCGTAGGCTCATTAATTGTCAGTATCGTTTCTCTTATTTTAATGGGCTTCACTACAAATGTTATTTTATTAGTGATATGGAGTGTATTATTTGTAGGAGGTATTGCGTTTGCAATTCCATCTACGATTTCAAAAGTAGGTATGGTTGTCAATCGAAATCAAGGTTTCTTCTTATCTGTTAATACCTTTATTCTGTTTTTAGGAACAGCCATTGCGCCATTATTGATGATTCTTATTCAACCATTATCTAATTTCACATTACAATTTATAATGATTGCGGTCATTGGAATCATCGCTCTTATAGTCGCTTTACTTTTACCACGTAGGAAAAATGTAATACGATGACATTGTGGGTGTCAAAAGCATTCAAATTCAAAATGAGTTTGGATGCTCATTTTTTATAAGTTGAGTTGTCAAATTAAGTGCAACAACTTAGAATTTAAAATTTCATAGGGTGTCTTCCAATTAAGACACTTTCTAGGTCAATAGTCAATAGAGATACCACTATCCCTTTCCATTACAAAATGAATTAAACAACATGGAGCAACCTACTTGGATAGATGTCTTCCATTGATAACTTATGTAGAAGTAGATGGACATGTGATGACAGTACAAAACCCATAATCTGCTTCTCAAGTATCAAGTAGGACGCGAAGTCAAAGCATTATTAGACTATTTACAGTTTAAAGATATATCTAAAATGTCATGCAATGTAGCAAAAATCTCATCTACACTATAATTGTAATCATTTTCTACCCAACGTCTTAAGACCTCTATCATGCCACTGCTATAAAAATCTGCAATAATTTCAGGGTAATGACTGTGTTTAATTTTTAAAGCAAGTGGATCATTTTGACTTTTTACGCTATCTAACATTAGTTCACGACTTACATGCGTTAGATTACGAAAGACATCCGCTTGACGAGAAGAGGTCAGTAAATGTTTAAATACTTTCTTATGTTCTCCGATAAAATAGATGAATTGTTGAAAAGATTCTTCTGTAGAAAGAAAAGGTCGAGTATCATCATGATGAAATTCAGTTGCGATATAGTCGGGTAAAGAGAATAGAAGGTCGTATTTATCTTGGAAATAACGATAAAATGTACTACGATTAATTTCTGCGTTATCACAAATTTTTTGAATTGTTATTTCGTCAAAATGATAATCATTTAATAATTTAAATACAGTTGCGTTTATATGTTTAATCATACGCTTTTGATTGGCAGTAGGCATAATCCGAAAATACTCCTATTCATTTTTTCTAGTTCGAAAGTTTGACTTATTAAAAGTAAAGTATCATAAACCTTAGAATAATTCCAAATATATACCTTTAATATGATAGTAAAAAAGTGTGACGATAGAATATTTAATGTTCTTCGCCACACTTAATTGTCAAATAAAGTGTCAATTTAATATTTATTTAGTGTCGATATCTTTTAACCAATCATCGACGTTGTGATCATGATTGTCTACATAATCTTTTGCTACTTGTTCAGGATTTTTACTTTTAACAAAGATGTTTTTAGCTAAACGTTCCTCATCTTTTTGATCCCAATCTTTTGCCATACGTGTTGCAATGTCATATGCCGCTGGATGTTTTTCTTTAAAATTATGATTGAATACTAGATCAATATGTTGCTTATTATTTCCATAAATTTTGTCTGGATCTTTAAGCATTTTGACATCTAATTCTTTCGAAAACCAATTTGGTTCCATTGATGTGAAAAGAATAGGTTGTTGTTGTTGATATGCTTTTTGAATTTTTTTGAATTGTTCTTGATCGGAACTTTTATCTAGACTATATTTACTCAAATCGTCTCTATCTAATTCATCATTCGTTTGTTGCATAACACCATTTCTGTTATCAGTACCTTGAATTGTCCAATCTACAGATTTACCAAAATCTTTATCATCTTTTAAATCTTTAATTGAATCAATGTTCTGAACATATTTAGGTACTGCTAATCCAACATTAACATGATTAATTAAATGTTTGTCATCATATAAAGTAAGTGTATCTTTAAATTTATCATAATATCTTTTATCTGTTTCTGGAAAAATACCTGAAGCATGAAATGCATCATCACTTGCAGACACTGTTGCATATAATGGTCCACTTGCTGGCACAGGTGTAGTTGTAACATCATAACCAGCTTTCTTTAATACTTCCGCAATCACAAGTGAACGTGCAGTTGAATTATCACTTGCAATATAAGGGATTTCAATCGTTTTGTCTCCTAATTCGGTTTTACTTTGTGTAGAGGAGTTGGATTGACTATTCCCACAGGCACTTAAAACTATGGCTAGTGTGAGTGTGGCTAATAGTACTAAAAATTTTGATACGCGTGATTTAAGCATCAATATCTTTCGCCTCCCTGATCATCTTTTCTATTGTCTGTATGACTCGTTTGATATTTATCGTAAACATGTTGATTATGTTCGCGGGCATAAAGCATCAATGCTTTAAATAATACATCCTGCTCCGTATTATTATCAGTTAAATCTTTGTATAGGTGTGTGGTTTTATCAAAATAAGTTGTAGTGTCATGCTGTTCTTGTCGCTTAGAATGAACCGTTTCAGGTGTACCTTCTTCGGTATATAAAGCTTCGTAATCAACATCATCATATGCATTATAATTATTAGAATGGGTAGCATAGCTGCGATTTTGATGTTGATAAGATACATCTTGTGTATCAACGAATTCTCTATAACGAGGGGCCTCTGAATGTTTGTAATTAGAAGTAGAAGATTCATGATGTTCTTCTAATGCTTTACCTTCAACATCAATTTTAGGTAATATAACACCTAACCATTTCGGTAAGTACCAAGATGCATTACCGAATAATTTAGTTAAAGCAGGAATTAATGTCATTCTGACAATAAAAGCATCAAATAATACACCAAATGCAAGAGAAAGACCCATTGATTTAATTGCAGTATCATCTTGGAAGATAAAGGCAATAAACACACTGAACATAATTAATGCAGCGGCAACGATAACTGGACCACTTTCTTTAATACCTACGCGAATAGAGTGATCATTATCTCCAGTTTTGCTGTATTCTTCATGAACACGTGTCATTAAGAATAATTCATAGTCAATGGCTAATCCGAATAATAAACCGATTGTAATAACAGGTAAAAAGGCAAGTAATGGACCTGTATTGTCTACACCAAATAGACCACTCATCACACCATCTTGCATGACTAAGGTTGTAAATCCAAGGGTTGCCATTAATGATAAGACAAATCCAAGTACTGCTTTTAATGGTACAAGGATAGATCTAAATACAATCATAAGTAAAATAAATGCTAGTATAACGATAACGCTAGCGAATACTGGGATAGCATCATTCAGTTTTTCTGACATATCGATATTAATGACGCTTTGACCAGAAATCTCAGTGTCATAATGATATTTATCTTCGGCATCTTTGTGATAATCTCTCAATTCATATACAAGATCTGTGGTAGATTTAGCGTTTGGACCTTCATTTGGAATAATCGTAAAGATAGCATAGTGATTATTACCATTCAATTGTGCTTTAGATACTGTATCTACATTATCTAAATCTTCTATATCTCTACGCATATTACTTAAATCATTTTCAATTGATGTTTTACTTCCACCATCTTTAGTATTCACTAACATTACAATTTGTCCGTTATAGCCTTCACCAAAATTATCTGAAATCAGTTGATACGCTTTATGCTCAGAAGAATCGTTTGGTTTAAGACTGTCATCAGGAATACCAAGACGCATGCCTGTGATTGGAATGATAGCTAGAATAAGAATCACTAAACTAATAATCGTTGCAAGCACAGGTTTACCTACAACGAATTTAGCCCATGGATGATGTTTAGGGTCTTTATTTTTAGTAGGCTTATTTTTAATTTTAATACTTTTATGGAAAATACTAATTAATGCAGGAAGTAATGTTAAGGCTGCTAAAACAGCGAATAACACACTAATAGCTGAAGCAAATCCCATAATTGCTAAGAAATCAATGCCTACTAGTGATAAACCACACACTGCCATCATTACTGTAATACCAGCAAAGATAACAGCACTACCTGCAGTACCTACTGCTTTACCAATTGCTTCTACCGTGGCAGTACCTGATTTTTTAATTTCTTTATATCTAAATAGAATAAATAAAGAATAGTCAATACCTACCGCTAAGCCAATCATTACAGCTAGTGTTAATGTGAAGTTTGGAATGTCAAACATAAATGTAAGTAATGAAATCATACCGACACTTGTTACTAAACCAAGAATCGCACTAATAATTGGCATACCTGCTGCAATAAGAGAGCCAAATGTGATAAGTAAAATAATGAAAGCAACTACGATACCTACTATTTCAGAAACACCACCAGGTTCAGAGCCCATTGACATACCAGTTGTTTTTTCAATTTGAATGTTGTGATTATCTTTAATATCTTGAAGTGCTTTATTTACTATCTTTTTAGATGAATCTTGCATACTTGTTTGAGGGACAACATAGCTGATATTAGCAATAGCTGTATCGCCTTCACTATTGACCTGTCCCGACTCATATGGATTAGAAATGTTTTGTATATAATCATCATCTTGTTTAATATTATCTAAGGCATCCTCTATGTCTTTTTTCGTTGTTTTATCTTTCAATCCATCCTCTTTATTTGAATGAAAGACAATCTTCATGGACGCTTTTTCACTGTCTTGATGAAATTCTTTACTGATTTTATCATTCGTATCAATGGATTTTAATCCATTCATTTTGATATCACTATCAAATTTTGGTGAAGTAACTAATAGAGGCGCAATCACTACACCAAGTACGACTAACCATATAATAATACTTAGCCATTTATGCTTAGCGATAAATGTACCAAGTTTATATAATAGATTTGCCAATATAATACCTCCTTTTATTGTTAAAATAGCGTTATTAGACAATGTACGTTAATAGAACGTATTTTATAATTTAACAAGAGTTTGATTATATGTGTACCATTAAAAAATTTAAGACGTTGGAAAATGCAACATTTTATTAAAATTGTTGTTTTTTTATAGAAGAAGTGAGGAGGAGCATAAAAAAGAGAAGGATAACATTCATTTAAAATTCGTTATCCTTCTCTTTATGATATGTATAAATTTAAGCTACGAAATATCCGATAAGACAAATTGCACCAATGAGTACAAATAAAACGCCAGGTAAATATATTTTTTCTCTAAGATCAATATCTTGTCTATATGCGACGAAGCTACTAATAGAGATGAGTATGATACCAACTACTAGTAAAATAATAGAAAGTATAAGCATCAACTCAGCCTCCTTCATATCAAAATTGATGAAAACGGTGTTCTCTTAATTTTATTATATTAGGAACAGACAAATTTTTATAGCGATTTATTAATATAATGTAAAAATGTTATCATTTTTATAGTTATTTATTAATAAAATTTATAATAAATTTACATTTAATAAAATAATTAAAAGGAGTAGAAAATGAATTCTACAAGAATTGTTTTCTACTCCTTTGGTTATATAAATGATCTTTTCATCTCATTGACGTCTAAATACTTTCATTTTTTAAAGAATAGATTAATGTCATAAAGTTTTGAATAAGAGCAGTGAGATGATGATCTGCCCGGTAAACGATAGAGATATAACTTGAAGGTGGGCCTTCTTTTAATGACTTGCCAATAATATTAGGATGATGGAATAAGGTGCTTTGACTTACAAGACTCAGATAATTAGAATCTTTAATAATGGTTAATATACTACTAATACTATTTGATTCCATATGAACATTTAAATCAATAAAATTGTTTTTTCGCCAATCATCAATACTTTCTCGTGTTGAACCACTACTATGAATAATGAAACGATACGCATTTAAATCTTCTAATGAAATATCTGTTTTTGAAGCCAAAGGATGTCTTTTATCCATTGCGATAACAAGTGGATTTTCTTGAAGACGTTTCACTTTCAATTCTTTTTCATTGAATCCTTTTTCTGAAATAACGCCGATATCAATCTCTCTATCTTTTATTTTCTTTAGTATCATAGGAGCAGTATCTACAATTAAATTCATATCAATATTTGGATAATCATGCATATATTTTTTTAAAGTGGTAGGAAGAATACTATAAATAGGTGCATGACTTGCTCCAACGCGTAAAGTCCCACGTTTGGATTGTTTGAATTCTTCAATCATATGTGTTGTTTCATCAATTAAATTTAGCATTTTATTAGAATTACGATAAAGTAAGTCTCCAGCATCTGTTAAATTGAAACATTTCCCTTTTTTAAAATATAAGGGTATTCCAAGTTCGTTATTTAAATTTTTTAGATGAAATGTTACAGTTGGTTGCGTTATCCCCAGTTTTTCAGCAACAGCATTTTCATTCTGCAATTCAACAAAATTTTTAAAAATCATCATTTGTTTTGTATTCATAAATTAATTCCCCAAAATATATAAATTTTTTCTATTCTATTGTTTATATTAAAGAAAGAATTTTGAGGTTACGTTAATAAATTGTTTAAAGTTAGTTAATGTTGATACATTATAATGGAATATACAGTATTATCAGTAGAGGATTGAATAAAAATTTTGTTACGCTCTCATGTATTAAATTAAAAATTGAGGGTAATAACAATGTTGCTTAACAAATCTTACAACATAAAGCATTTACATTTAAGGAGAGATTTACATGTCAGAAAGACTACTTGTGATTTCTGATATTCATGGACATCGAAAAGCCCTTTCCATACTTTTAAAACGAGCAAAATATAATCCAAAAAAAGATCAGCTCGTACTTATGGGGGATTATGTCAATAATGGACCGGATTCATTTGGAACATTAAAATTAGTTAAAAGGTTAAAACGACGTGGTGCGCTTGCTTTAGCAGGTAATCATGAAATGCGCTGGTTAAATAGTAAAGATAAAAAGATTAAGCGTTGGCATCCGTTCTTACGTGAATTATCTGCTGTTGAAGTGATTGGTAATTATATTTTTGCACATGCAGGAATAGATACCAATAAACCTTTGAATAAGCAGATTAAAGAATATACTACTGGACATTATTCACATTCGCTTAATCGTCAGATTCCTAAAAATAAATATTTAGTTCATGGTCATGTACCGAATAATCGCTATGGATTAAAGAAAGACGAGATTTATAAAAATAAAAATGAATTATCTATAGATACAGGCGCAGGACACAATAAGTTTTTATCGCTGATTGATTTAACAGGTCAATATCAGTATTCAGTAGAGGTAACGAATATTCGAAAAATGAATATAAAACGCTTAAAAATATAATAGTTAATGATGTTTAATCTTTGATTAAAACAAATAAATAAAAATATAATAAGACATTCAAGTTTTATGTAAAATGTTATATAATGAAATGGAATATCACTAAAAAAGGGTGGCATTAATGAATAAAAATACGCAAAACGAAAATCGTAAAATGTCGAAGTTAAGTTCGTATTTAAAAGTGTCATGTTCAGCTTTAATATTAAGTAGTTCACTTGTAGGTTACGGGTTTACTAAAGATGCATTTGCAGCAACACAAGATGCAGAAACAGCAACTTCTGAAACTTCAACACATGTTCAAAAAGATTTACAAGATGCAATTAATAAAGCGAAAAAAGACATTAAGCAACTAAAACATTTAAGTGCAGTTGAGTTAAAAAGTTATAAAGAAGATATTGAAAGTGCTAAAAATCAGACTGAAATTAAAAATATAATCAAAGAAGCGAAAAAAGAAAATAAAGCAACAGCACAAGAAAACACAACGGACGTTTCAAACAAGGATAATAGTACTGAATCATCTAGCACTCAAGATGCGTCAACAGAAGAAAAAGCTACAACAAGTCACGACACTTCTGCTGATGATACATCTAATATATCAAATGATTTAGATAACATCGTATCAGATTTAGATGCTCTATCTAATAAAGTTGATAGCGGTCAACAAAAAGATGCAACAACATCAAATGAATCTTCGTCTTCTGAATCAAATACTTCTGAAAACACAACTGATGAAGTAACGAAAGAGGAATCCACTACGGAAGAATCATCAAAAGAAGCACCAACAACTGAGGATCCTTCAAATCAACCAACCTCTTCTAAATCAGAAACTTCTATTGTTGATAAATTAGATAGTATTAAAAATGATATCGATAGTGCTAAAAAAGACATGGAAAGTTCAAAAGAAAACAATTCAAACCAATTACCAAGTGATGACAATAATACTGAAGAGGCGACAACTGAATCATCTAGCACTCAAGAAGCGCCAACAACAGAAGACACAACACATTCTAATTCAAACCATCATGTATTAGATGAATTAGCTAAATTAAACAATACGCATAAAGATCAAGACTTAGATACAGATGTACGACATCATCAATTTGATAAAGTGAATCACCAATTATCAGAAACTGAAAAAATTAATCAAGCTATTGCTAAAATTGAAAATAGTAAAGATGATGCCAGTCATTTATATATCAATCGTAAATTAGATCAATTATCTGATTTACGTGATAACATTCAACATCAAGCTGATTTAGCGAAAAAAGATAAACAAGCTATTGATAATGACATTGAAACTGTACGTAAAAATATAGAGAATAACCGTGATATTATTCTTAATCGTTTGCAACAAGCGTCTGACAAACAACATGCAGTTGAAGATATATTAAACAGCGTGTTTAGTAAAAATGAAGCACAACACATCTTGAAAAATATTAAAACAAAAGGGCAGTCTGATAAACAAATTGCAGATCAGATTATGAAACAAATTGATGGATTAACTTCAACAACGAGTGATGACATTTTAAAATCTATGTTAGAACAAGCTACTAATAAAGAGGATTTATTAAAAACAATTTTATCTACACGTTTAGGGCAAAATGAAGCGGCTACTATTGCGAAACGATTAGCCAATGACCATTTAACAAATTCACAAATTGTTGAGCGCTTAAAACAAGCATTTAATCAACATGGGCTTGTGTCTAGTGATGATATTTTAAATGATATTTTAGATAAAACGTCTAATCGTAAACAAGCCATTGAAACAATGTTAGCAACAAAATTAAACCAAGCAAAAGCGAACGCTTTAGCTGATATTATTTCAAGAGTACAATCTGATAAAGCGAATGCTTTGGATTTAGTGAAAAGTACAATTAATGGTAAAGCCAATGACTTATTACAACTTCAAAATAGCTTAGGTCAAGCCAAAAATAGATTAAACTATATTCTTGATCCAATTGTAAATCGACCATCATTATTAGATCGTATTACGGGTAACACAAGTGGTTCCAATCTCGGTTCAAATCTATTAGGTAATGGATTAGATTTACTAGGTGGTTTAACTGGAAGTCATTTATTAGGCAATCTTCCTTCAGGTAGTAGTTTGCTTGATGGATTAACAAATGGAAATAGCTTACTTGATGGTATAAGTGATATTCCTAATCCAACACAAGGTTTATCATTAGGTCATTTAGGCGATGATGGTTTACTTAGCGGTTTATTTAATAGTGATGGAAATTTATCATTACCTGCAACAGGTGAAGCCATTAAGAAAAACTGGATTCCAATTGTAGCAGTGATTGCTATTGCAGGCGGTGCACTTGTATGGTTCAGTCGTCGTAAACATCACCAATCTAATAACTAAACCAAAAATAATTATGAGTAAATAATTAATGCCATTGAACATTAATTATTTACTCTATTTTTATATGTTGCGTTGTTACACTTAAATTGACAACTCAACATATGTAAAAGATGTATCCAAAGTATGAATCATAGTCAATTTACTTTAAATCATCATTGAATGTCATATGCATTAGACATAAACTTGAAGTGTGAAAAAACAATTTTAAAATGACTCAATTGTAATTATGACGTGGCACATGTTGAAGTGATTAAGATTAAAGGGGTGGGGAGCATGGAACACAGTGAACGCGTATCGCATATAGCATCTGATAAAAAAGAGAAAAAACGGTTTCGATTAAAAATGCCTGGTGCATTTACAATATTATTTATTTTAACCATTATTGCGGTGTTAGCAACTTGGATTGTGCCAGCAGGTGCGTATTCTAAGCTTTCTTATAATCCAGGAGCGCATGAATTTAAGATTGTCGATGCACATCATAAAACAACGACAGTCCCAGGGACACAAGAGCAACTTGATAAATTAGGTGTCAAAATTGATGTGAATCAATTTAAATCAGGTGCTATCAATAAACCGATATCGATTCCTGGAACTTACGAGCGCTTGAAACAAAAGCCAGCGGGTCCCGATCAAATTACGACAAGTATGGTAAATGGAACGATTGAAGCTGTCGATGTCATGGTATTTATTCTTGTGCTTGGTGGTTTAATAGGCGTCGTACAAACGAGTGGTGCTTTTGAATCGGGATTATTAGCATTAACTAAAAAAACGAAAGGGTATGAATTTTTACTGGTCTTTATGGTATCCATCTTAATGATTTTAGGTGGAACGTTATGTGGTATTGAAGAAGAAGCGGTCGCTTTCTATCCAGTTCTGGTACCTATTTTTATAGCGATGGGCTATGATTCTATTATATGTGTAGGATCTATTTTTCTGGCGAGTTCTATTGGGAGTACGTTTTCAACCGTTAACCCTTTTTCAGTAGTCATTGCCTCTAATGCTGCAGGAACAACATTTGTAGATGGATTATATTGGCGTATTGCTGGACTTATTGTAGCAACCATCTTTACGATTGGATATTTATACTGGTATGCAAAACGCATTAAAAAAAATCCGAAACGATCATACACTTATGATGATAAAGTGAAGTTTGAAAGACAATGGTCAGTGATTAAGAATAATGGTGAAGACAGTATCTTTACCTTACGTGAAAAAATTATTTTAATACTCTTTATCTTGCCATTCCCAATTATGGTTTGGGGCGTCATGACTCAGGGATGGTGGTTCCCGATTATGGCGTCTATGTTTTTAGCCTTTACCATTGTGATTATGCTTATTGTCGCATTAGGTAAGAATGGATTAGGTGAGAAAAAAGTGGTCGATGCATTTGTTAATGGTGCATCAAGCTTAGTAGGCGTATCATTAATCATTGGTCTTGCACGTGGTATTAATAGGATTATGAATGATGGACTGATTTCAGATACAGTGTTAAATTTTTCATCATCACTTGTAAAACATGTGAATGGACCACTGTTTATTCTTGTATTATTGATTATCTTTTTCTTCCTAGGATTTATTATTCCTTCATCATCAGGATTAGCTGTACTGGCGATGCCAATATTTGCACCACTTGCTGATACAGTAGGTATCCCTCGATTTGTGATTGTTACAGCGTATCAATTTGGACAATATGCGATGCTATTTTTAGCACCAACAGGATTGATTATGGCTACATTACAAATGTTGGATATGAAATATTCACATTGGTTTAAATTTGTATGGCCAATTGTCGTTTTTGTATTTATCTTTGGCGGTGGCTTATTAGTTGCCCAAGTATTAGTATATTCATAATAAAAAAGCCATTGAGTTTCAAATTTTTGAAACTCAATGGCTTTTGTTATGCATTTATTTAGGTTGAATATAGTGTAAAGATGAGGCAGTATCCGCATCAATTTGGCGATATGATACAATACCTAATCCTTTTACATTTGATTCTGAAATAATGATTGATCCATCATCATTGACTTTTTCAACGAAAGCAACGTGACCATATAACCCACTTGCTCCAGATTGACCTGCTTCAAATACAACAGCTGTATGATTTTTAGGGGTTGTACTTACACTATAACCTGCGTCTTCAGCGCTATTATCCCAGTTATGTGCATCGCCCCAATGACCGCCTACATGTTTATCAAATTGTTGAACACGTTCGTACACATACCAAGTACATTGACCATATGGATACGGTGAAGCAACATCTGAAATTGAAAATGGCTTAAATGCACTTCCTGAAACATCTGTGCCACTACTTCCTGTTGATGTTGAGTATTTATCTAAATCAGGCATGTGTTTCTTATCAAAATCAGTTAAATTGTAATGTTCAATTAAGCTATTTAATTTCGTTGCATAGTTTGGATCAGTCGCATAAGTTTGGCTTAAATGACGTGTTGCTGAACGATAACTTGGTGCAATGTTTTTCCAAGATGATTTATAAATTGTAGGATTACCGTCAATACCGTGTTTGATTAAATCAGCATAATCTTTTAATGAAGCTTTAAGATTTGGATATTTACGGAAACTAGCATTAATACTAAATATATGATTATCGCTACTAGCTTCAAGTGTATTGAAGTTAACTGAAGCGCCTTTATAACTACCTTTCATACCGAATAAATTGTAGTTTGGTGCTTGTGCAAGAGCGCTATTACCTGAACTTGATTCTAAAATGGCCTGCGCAATCATGACAGAAGCATAAATGTCATTATCTTGCCCAATTTTATGCGCATCTTTAGCAATAGATGTAATAAATTCACGTGTTGCTTTATTTTCTACCACTGCCATCTTTCCATTAGTAACATTGTTCCCATCTAATTGTGGTACGTCTTGGAATAAACTTATAGCGCGTGTATTACTTTGTTTAAAATCATTTTCAAATGATTGTGGTGCTTCTTGTTTATGTTTTAGTTGTTTTTCCGTTGGTAATTGTGGATTGTCTTTATTTGTGTCTAGTTGGTCTTGAGTTGTTGATGTATCTTTTTTTGAATCTTCATTTTGTGATGCTTGAGATGTGCTGTCTTTTTTAGATGATGTATAGTCTTTATGTGTTTGTGTTGCTTTATCACTATATTTATCAAGAAGCGCATCTAGTACATCCTCTGATTGTTGACGATCTTTATTAGGTGTTGCTTGCTCTTCTTGAGAGGTTTTAGATGTTGTATTTTTTGTTGTTTGCTGTGATGTTGATTGATTGCTATTTTCAGATGTCGAGGACTCATTAGTATTAGAATCATTTAAATCTGAAGCTAATTGATTCAATGAATCTAAGGCTTTGCTTACGCTAGAATCATCAGTTGAATGATTGTCATTACTGTTACTATATTTAAATGATGACTCAGACGATTGATCTGACTGATTATTTTCTGTTAGTACCTCAGATTGATTTGATGGTGTGGTATGACTATTTGACTTATCAGATGAGTCTTGAGGTGATGGATCAATTGTTGTGTGTTGATGTGATGATTCAGTACTATCTTCATCTGAAGAAGTTGTATTCGTTGCATTTTTGTCATCATTAGTATTAGATGAAGATGAATCACTTTCAACATGTTCATATTTAGAAATATCATCATCAAAATGGAATAAAGATGAAATCAAACTTGTTAAACTAAAGCCATTTTCAAAGTGACTAGGATCTAAAAAGTTTGATGAGAATGAATGATTTGAACCATTCATGTTAAATACAGATAATGGTGTATGATACGTGTCTTCATCTTTAGTATGAGATGAACGATTATTTTTCGAATGTGTTGATGATGGTTTAGAATGAGAAGCGGCATCTTCATTTGAAACTGTGTCTGATTGACTTTCTTTTGACTGAGAGTCTTGCTTTTTATTATTATCAGAGCTATCAGAAGTTGGATCTTCTGAAGATGGAGTTTCATTGCTTTCAGTACGTGTTGTTTCTGATGTAGAAGTTGAATCCTCATTATTTGATTCAGATGTTTTAGTTTGTTTTGTAGTCTCTTCAGCTTGAGCAACACTAGACGTAAATGTTGGTAAAACCAGAGTTGTAGTTAGCAAATATATCATGAATTTTTGCTTCGACATCAATAAACGCTCCTTACTTTTGTATAATATATTTTATAAATCCGTCTTAAGTCAGACGATTTCTATCGTATTTTAACGTAGCATTAGCTTTGTCGCTAAAATTATTTTCTGCTATAATGCATGAGTACCATTTTAATTGTTGACGTATATCAACTAATTATGGCATTCGTGATAAAAGTATTATACTAATTCTACGATATAAAAAACAATGTTTTAAATCATATTGATATAAATTCTTAATATTTCATTTTTAGGAGAGTGAAAATGAAGAACGCGTTTAAACTATTTTTGACAGACTTAAAGCGTGTCGCTAAAACACCTGCTGCTTGGGTAATTCTAGGCGGTTTGGCAATTTTACCTTCATTTTACGCATGGTTTAATTTATGGGCAATGTGGGATCCATATAGTAATACAGGTCATATTAAAGTGGCAGTTGTAAACGAAGACCAAGGCGATAAAATTCGAGGTAAGAAAATTAATGTAGGTAATACGCTCGAAGACACATTGAAGAACAATGATAAATTTGATTGGCAATTTGTCAGTCGGGAGAAAGCAGATCATGAAATACGAATGGGTAAATATTATGCAGGAATTTATATACCTAAGAAATTTACACATCAAATTACGGGAACACTTCGTAAACATCCGGAAAAAGCAGATATTACATATAAAGTGAACCAAAAAATTAATGCTGTCGCCCCTAAAATGACTGATACCGGTTCGACAATTATTGTTGATGAAGCCAATAAACAATTTAATACTACTGTAACGAAAGCATTATTGAAAGAAGCAAATAAAGTAGGTCTTCAAATTGAAGACGAAGTACCAACTATCGATAAAATTAAAAATGCAGTCTATGCTGCCCATCAATCTTTACCTAAATTGAATAAAATTGCAGATAGAATTGTTTATCTTAATGATCATCAAGATCAGCTTGATCAATATGCGAATCAATTCCGTGATTTAGATAACTATAAAGATGATATTTTAAATGCTCAACAAAAATTAAATGACGTCAATGCAGCGATTCCTTCTTTAAATCAAAAAGCGAAACTAATTCTCGCATTGAATGAATATATGCCTAACATTCAGAAATTAGTGAATGTAGCAGCAGATGATATTCCTCAGACATTCCCTAAAATTAATAGAGGGGTAGAGATTGCGAGTCAAGGATTAGACTTAGCGAATCAACAACTTAACGATGCACAAGGTTATTTAGGTGTGGCTAAACAACGTG
The DNA here is from genome assembly GCF_001809305.1 of Staphylococcus sp. HMSC072H03. NCBI lineage: Bacteria > Bacillati > Bacillota > Bacilli > Caryophanales > Staphylococcaceae > Staphylococcus > Staphylococcus sp. HMSC072H03. Next base: position 284,467 of record NZ_KV796914.1, on the reverse strand, counting down.
TTGGGGATTATCAAGAGGCAACTAGGCGAGCACAAGCCGTTAATGGTAATGTGAATAATAATTTACGACAACAAAGTGCGACAACTAATGACAACGGTATGCCTCAATATACGATTCAAAAACTAAGTAATAGTTCGAATAATGATCAATTATCTAATGGTCAGATTCTTTCGAATGAAGATGTTAAATCAATGAATAGTGGACTTGCTGAAGCATTACTTGCATTATCTTCAAATGCGGATAAGCAAGCTAAGGCATCACAATCTGATGTAAAAGCATTAAGAGATATAACGTATGGTGTTATTGCCTCTAATCGTCCAACAGAATATAATGACATGCTTCGAAATATTAAAGGACGTTTAGAAAACACTTCAAAATACAATCAACAATTGATTGATGTATTAAAAGAATTACAACAACGTGAACATGTGAATTTAGCACCACAAATTAAACGAATCGAAAGTACCAATAACCGTATTAATGATACGTTACGTTCTACTAACCAATTGATTGATGCATTATCAAGTGGTGGTAAAGGTAGTGCGGAGTCTATTAATGTATTAAGAAGCTTGCCAGCTTTAAATTCTGGTTTAGGTAGTTATAGAGATTACATTAAAGATAATTTAAATCATCGTTTACTTGTAGTTTCTAATGATATTACAAAACAATTAAGTGAAGGCCAAGTTGTATTATCAGATGTGCAATCTAAATTAAATACGATTAATCAAGTGATTCAAGCAGGTCAAGATATTGTAGGTAATGGTCAAACTCGTATTGCAACACTTCAAAGTGAATTACCATCACTTGAAGCGGGATATATTGAAGCAACTCAAACTGCTAAAAATTACTTCCCAACAGTAAGAAAAAATGTAGCAAAAGCTGCAGACTTTGTACGTAATGATTTACCTGATTTAGAACAACGTCTTGCGAATGCAACAGCTACTGTTAATGCTAACTTACCAACATTATTTGATAAGTATGATAATGCAGTAGATTTATTAGATGAGAATGAACCAAAAGCAAAAGAAGCTTTAGCGAATTTAGCGAACTTTGCACAAACAAAATTACCTGGCATCGAAAGAGATTTAAATAAGGCTAATGATATATTCAATCAATTGGACGATGACGATGCAGTAGATAAGCTGGTTAATAGTCTAAAAAATGATTTGAAAAAACAAGCAGATGTTATCGCAAACCCAATTAATAAGAAAACTGTTGATGTTTTCCCAGTCAGAGATTATGGTTCAGGGATGACACCATTCTATACAGCATTATCTATTTGGGTAGGTGCCTTATTATTAGTAAGTTTATTAACTGTGCATAACAAACATGAAGAATTAGCAGATCAGTTAACGAAACGGCAAGAATATCTTGGTAAAGGAATGTTCTTTATCTTGATGGGTGTATTACAAACCCTCATTGTTACAACAGGTGACTTATTCTTACTTCATGCGCAAGTAGAATCACCATTGCTCTTTGTACTCGTTGCATTATTTGGTGCAATTGTGTTTAATACCATTGTTTATACGTGTGTATCTATATTGGGTAACCCAGGTAAAGCGGTAGCCATCATTCTTTTAGTATTACAAATTGCAGGCGGTGGCGGTACCTTCCCAGTAGTTACACTACCTAAGTTCTTCCAAAACATTTCACCTTACTTACCATTTACGTACTTAATTGATTGTTTACGTGAAGTTGTAGGTGGTATTGTACCAGAAATCTTAATTACAAAATTAATTATATTTGGGCTCTTCGGTCTTGGTTTCTTCTTAATTGGATTTATTGCTAAACCATTCTTAGATCCAATTATGACTAAAATTGCAAAACGTGTAGAAGAAAGTAAAGTAACAGAATAGAAAATAAAAGAGCCTGATTGATAATGAAACATCATTATCAGTCAGGCTATTATTTTTAATTAGATTTGTTATTAGATTCACTACTACGATTAGTGTGACTTTCAGTTGAAGACTGCGTGCTTTGTTGTGATGAAGGTTTTTGTTCTGTTGAGGGTTGTTCAGTTGATGTTTGCTCTGAAGATGGTTTTTCTTCTGTGCTTTGAGATGTGGGTTGTTTTGACGTGTTACTTTCTGAACGATGTTGTGATTGTGACGTAGTTGATGATTCACTTGTTTTTGGCTGTGTAGTTTGAACAGTAGAGTGACGTTGTGTCGCTTGTTGGTCCTCTTGTATTGACTGACTGGTTGGCTCGGATTGCGCATTGGTACCATTGTCAGACTGATTAGTTTCATTAGATTGAACAGTATGACTTTCAGTAGTAGTTTCTTTTTTATCTTTCTTTTTAGTAGATTGTGTTTGATTTGGGTCAGATTGATTGTAATGAGTGGCTGCAAAAAAGATTGAGAATCCTAATGCCACAACAAGTAATATAATGACTATAGTTGCTAATATTTTTTTCAAATGATAGTCCTCCATTTTTAATTCATTTCTTTAGTTTATTATAATCAAAGTTCAACAAATAGGGAGTATTTATATAACCAAATCATATTACATTTTATTTACATAATTCTGTGATAGATACATCTAAAGTACAGTGAATTAAGATAAAGAGTATGAGATAATAATAGTGAAATAAAAATCCATTAGAGAAAGAAGGACAATCATGAATAAAATAGTTAAATCTATAGCATCAGTTACTTTAGCATTTGGGACAATGTTAGGCGTAAGTACAACTGTTTTACCAATCGAGGATACAGCGCATGCAGCTACAAAGCCATATTATGTATATAACGGGTATGTAGATAAAGACGCAAAATTTGTAACCAATAAACAGTTTATTAAAGCAGTTAAATATGGAAATGTAACAATGAATGGAATAAAATTTGAAAAAGTGCATAGTAATAAAAAACTTGAAAAATATAACCAAACATTTACTGGTGTAAGTAAAGATGGTAAAAAGGCGAATAAAGTTCAATTTAGTGTTAAAGGGGATTTGACATATGATCAATTGAAAAAAGCGTATGGCTCAGATTTTAAAAAAGTAAAAGGTACTCCAAGTGATAAAAAAAGTGGTATTTTCGAATATCAACCTAAGAAAGATGGATTAATTGTTTCTTTTGTTATCACACATGGAAGAACAGTAGAAGTAGATATTGGGTATGAAGGTGTCACAACAAGTAAATAAATGATAAATACGAGCGGAATTGAGTTCAATTTCCGCTCTTTTTTATTATTCAATGTAACATAATACTGCAAATTTGAGTTGCATTGTTTGTGAGCCATTTTCATTACTAATTGTAATATACCGCTTTAAAGTATCAATACGTTTAATATAAGCTGCAATAGAATGAATCGTACCATTTCTAAAATAACTAATCATAGCGAGTTGATGCGTTGTATATTTTTCAATTAATCGTCTATTCAGAATATTGAATTGATCATCCGACAAAGAGGGCATTGTTATTTTATTTTGATTTTCTATAAAAGCATTTATGCGTTCATACTGTTCAGGCATCACTGCAAAAGGTGCCCACTTAATCATGCCACGTCCTTGTGGGATGTTAGTGTCTAAATATTCTCTAGGAATGTTGCGATAATCTGTTTCATGTTTGTATTGATCAGGAATCATTAAAACCACCTCGATTATATTATAGAACATATGTTCGCGTTTTTGAAGTGATTTCTTATAATATAAATAAATTTTATATTTAAAAATTAAAATAATGAATTTATATATCATAAGACCACAAGTTTAACAAAGGGGAAGTAAACTCGTGGCCTAGTATTGTTATGTAATATAACATTTTGTGAAGGAGTGAATAGGACTATTACTCCTAATTATAGTATACCACAATTTTATAAAAAAATATTTAAATAGATAGCTAATTACTATAAAGATTGTATAGATAAGAGTAATGAAGTATGATATGAGTAGTTTAAAGAGAAAGAGGAAGACGCATATGAAAAAGATAACAAAAGTATGTGTAGCTACGACAATAGCGTTTAGTACACTATTAGGTGCTAGCGTCACAGGTGCACTTGTTCAACAACCGACTGCCCACGCAGCAACGTCATCATATTACAACTATGATGGTTATGCTGGTCAAAATGCTTCATTCGTATTAGATAAACATTTTAAAAATGCGATTAAAGCTGAAAATGTTAAATTTAATGGCATTAAAATTAAATCGACAACATCTAATAAATCGGTATTGAAATATGATCAATACTTCAGAAATGTATCTAAAGATGGTAAAACTGCCTCGTTATTAGATATGGAAGTCAAAGGTCAACTTTCATTAACACAACTTAAAAAAGTATATAGTAAAGAGCTACAAAAAATTGATAATGATAACAACAACACAACAGGTATTTATTACTATCAACCTAAACAAAATGGTATGACAGTTTGGTTTGATGTTAATAAAGGTAAAGTAGATAGAGTCGTATTAGGCTATAGTACAGTACAACAAGCAATGAATTAAATGGGTGATTGAAGTGAACGTATTCGCTTCAATCATTTTTTATACACATAGGCGAATAAATATTAAATGATTATATAAAGCTATTTCAAGTTGAAATTTTAAAATCCTCTTTTAATCAATAATTAAAAGATTTTATTATTGGAAATTAACATTTAATGCTACGATAGAATTATATACATGAAATGTATATTTTGAACCGCTACTCCATGATAATGACATATCAATATACCATTTACTTGAAGGAGGAATACAAATGACAAAGGGGCCAATTCAAGTTAATAATGAAATCGGTACATTAAAAACAGTACTCTTAAAACGTCCAGGTAAAGAATTAGAAAATTTAGTGCCTGACCATTTAAGTGGACTATTATTCGATGATATTCCGTATTTAAAAGTGGCACAAGAAGAGCATGATCAATTTGCAGAAACACTTAGAAGTGAAGGGGTAGAAGTCGTTTATCTAGAACAACTTGCTGCTGAAGCGATTGAAAATGAAGATATAAGACAGCAATTTATTGATGATATTTTATCAGAATCTCAAAAAACAATTTTAGGTCATGAGAAAGAAATTAAAGATTATTTTTCAAAGCTATCCAATCAAGCACTGATTGAAAAAGTAATGGCAGGTATAAGAAAAGAAGAAATTCAACTTGAAACAACACATCTCGTTGAATATTTAGATGATCGTTATCCCTTTTATTTAGATCCAATGCCCAATCTATATTTTACACGTGATCCACAAGCCTCAATAGGTAGAGGGATGTCAATTAATCGCATGTACTGGCGTGCAAGACGTCGTGAATCTATTTTTATGACATATATTCTAAAATATCATCCACGTTTTAAAGATGCAGATATACCGGTATGGCTTGATCGTACATCACCGTTTAACATCGAAGGAGGAGACGAGCTTGTGCTTTCTAAAGATGTATTAGCTATCGGTATTTCAGAACGTACATCAGCTGAAGCCATTGAGCGACTAGCAAGAAATATATTTAAAGACGGCTATACTACATTTAAAAAAGTACTTGCGATTGAAATACCCAATAGTCGTACATTTATGCATCTAGATACTGTATTTACAATGATTGATTATGACAAATTTACAGTGCATGCAGCTATTTTTAAAGAAGAGAATCACATGAATATCTTTACAATTGAGCAAGATGAAATGAAAGATGATATTAAAATTACACACTCTAGACAGCTACGAGAAACGTTAGCCAATGTATTAGGTGTAGATAACGTAGAATTTATACCTACTGGCAATGGAGATGTCATAGACGGTGCTAGAGAACAGTGGAACGATGGGTCTAATACATTATGTATTCGTCCAGGCGTTGTGGTGACATACGATAGAAACTATGTCTCTAATCAATTATTACGTGATAAAGGTATTAAAGTGATTGAAATTAAAGGTAGTGAATTAGTACGTGGTCGTGGAGGTCCAAGATGTATGAGTCAACCTTTATTTAGAGAAGATATATAATGTTTTCACGTGAAACAATATATAGTCAAAAACGCTAGTCATTTGGCTAGCGTTTTTTTATATTAAAAAATATTCCATTAGTCTACAAAAAGTGTAAAATAGATATCATACTTATAAATTGGAAGGACGAAACAATATGGCATTTATGACTATTAATTATAAATCACCTACGATTGGGATGAATCAATCGTTTACAGCCATCGTTCCAGAAGACGATAGCTTTTTTAAACAAAATGAACCAGTAAAACCATTAAAAATGTTATTACTATTACATGGTCTATCAAGTGATGCGACATCGTATATGCGTTTCACAAGTATCGAACGTTATGCAGAAGCACATCAGTTGGCAGTGATTATGCCGAATGCAGATCACAGTGGTTATGCAAATATGGCTTTTGGTCATAACTACTATGACTATATATTAGAAATTTACAATTATGCACATCAAGTATTACCAGTATCTAAAAAAAGAGAAGATAATTTTATTGCAGGTCATTCAATGGGTGGTTACGGAACCATAAAATTTGCTTTAACTCAAAGCCATTTATTCTCTAAAGCAGCGCCATTATCAGCAGTATTTGATGTACAATCATTACTCGATATAGAGTGGGATGACTTTGATCCCAAAGCCATTGCCGGTGAAGCTTTAAAAGTTAAAGGTACAGAGTTAGATACCTATCATTTAGTGGATGAAGCGGTTGATAAAGGCGCAACACTTCCAGAACTCTTTATTCAATGTGGCACAGAAGATTTCTTATATGATGATAATCAACGATTTATGACATATTTAGATGAAAAAGGTATCAATTATAAATATGAAGAAGGACCTGGGGAACATGATTATGCTTTTTGGGACAAAGCAATTGAACGTACCATTGAATGGTTAGTAGAGAAATAAAAAAATATCCCTTTGTGATGATACGTCACAAAGGGATGTTTCGTTTTATTTAATGATTTCAATCGTAAATGGAACAACAAAATCTTCGCCCTTATTCATTGCAAGAATAGCTAAAATAGTATAGACAAAACCAGCAATACCTACAACGAATAAAGTTAAGTAACCAATTAACACTACAGTTAAAACTAAACTTGCAATGCCATAAATTGTATAACTAATCGCATAATTTAAATAATTTTTTCCTTGTTGATTTAAATATTCAGATTCATCTTTTTTCATAATCCAGATGACAAGTGCTGCAATAAACCCAGTAACTAAAGACAGTAACCACATTAACATGCCCATCGTTTTTTCATTTTGCGATACATTTGTAAATGCATGAGGATGTTTAGATTGATTTTTTAAATTCATAATTTTTTGTCCCAACTTTCTTAGAAATTTAAAATACTTAAGCATAGTATATCGAGACATTACGACAATTTTTGTCGCATCATTTAATTGCAACTTACATTTTTAATTGAAATAGTGTTTAATGAAAGAAACGACGATGTAAAAGAGGGGTATCAATGACTAAAGCAACAGATGTACTTGACCTATATTTAAAGTTCATGGCAGGTCAACGTCTAACGAAACTAGAAATCAAGGATATACTTGAACATAAATCAGAACGCACCGTTCAACGCTATATTGCTGATCTTAATACGTTTTTTGAAAATAAAAATAAAAATAAAAAAATTGTTATGAATCAAACAGACAAAAAGTATGAATTGATACGAAATGATCACGTATCCTTTGATAAAGAGCAGCTTCTTGCCATCTTAAAAATTCTTATTGCTTCTCGTGGCTTATCTAAAGAAGAAATTCAATATGTCATTACTAGACTCAAACAACAGGTTTCTGATGAAAATTATAAAATTATTGAAAAGGCGATTAAGTCTGAAATGATACATTATGTGCCTATGAATCATGGAGAACCATTGTTTCACAAGTTATGGAAATTAAATGAATTGATTCAACAAGAGAAAATCATTGAATTTGAATATTTTAATGCGATGAATCGCGGTAAAATACATAAAATTAAACCTATGTATATTACTTATTCAGAACTCTATTTTTATCTTGTAGGTATCAATAAGAAAGAGCAAGTTATTATTTTTAGAGTAGATCGAATACAAGAGTTTAAAGTTATGGATGACAAATTTAAGGTTACGGAGGATAAATTTAAGGTGCCGCATTCTCCATATATAAGAGAAGGAGAGTTGAAAAAACGGATTTATTTTATGTATGGCGGTGAATGGAAGAAAGTTGTATTCGAATTTAATGGAGGCATTATTGAATCAGTATTAGATCGTTTTCCGACTGCAAAGTTGATTAAAAAAGATTATATTAATAATCGTTTTACTGTAGAAATAGAAGTGATAGGAGATGGGATATTAATGTGGTTCTTATCTCAGGGAGCACGTGTTAAAGTATTGTCTCCTATAGATTTAAAACAAAAACATATCAATGAAGTTGAGAAGATAATAGAGAATTATAGGTAGACAAAAATTGACCATCTCTAAGTGTACAATAAGATAAAACATACAAAAAGGTGGCTACATTATGGTTAAATTAGATCGAATAGCAAGAAAAAAAGCGGTGAAAGCATTATTGAAACCGAGTATATTTAGAACGCTAGAAGAACAAGTAAATATTTATTTGTATCAAAATGAAAGATACATTGAAAATAAAAAACGAAAATATTTAAAAAAGTGAATAAATAAATGTATAAATAACTATATTTTTAAATTAAAAGGTATAGCAAAATATTTATAAAAATTTTATAATAAAAATGTATCAATCATGTGAAAGAAGGAAATGAATTTGATACCAAAATATACGCAAATAGAAATCAGTAAACGTATTCAATCTAAAATTGACTCGAGCCATTTAAATATAGATGAATATGCTAAACAATATTGTTATGACATGACAAGACTCCAACGACTTTTACATCCGACACTAATTTGGATTGCAAAAGATTATCAACTCGCAGCTAAGATACTTCACACTACTCCTAAGCAACTCTTAGCGTCATTACCTCAAGAGGAATTAGATAGCATTTCATTTCGCGCCTTAGAGAATACAAAAGAAATCAACAATAAAGTACAACAACTAGATCAAATTTTTCAACTACTTACATATCAATTGAAGATTGGAAGTGATACTCATGACTGAGGTATATAAAGAAACGATTGAACGTATTCTTCCAATTGCAAAGCAATTTATCTCAAACTATAACATTCAATATCCGATTAAAGATAGTATAGAATTATTGTCTAACATGGGTTATTACATTGTTAAAGCACAAGCGCCAAATAACTTATCAGGTTTTTATATGAAGAAAGATAAATATCCATTTATCTTTGTGAATACAAGTCATAGTAAAGGACGTCAGAATTTTTCCTTGTGGCATGAAGTCTATCATCATTATATGGGGCATCAAAATGGAATTAGTGAATTTAATCCCGAGTCATTAGTAGAACGTGAAGCGGAAATATTTGCAGGTATTGTGCTTCTACCTAATTCAGAAATTGAAAAATGGATGGATAAAGAAAAAGACATTATGAAACCTGAAGTACTTGCACGAATGAGTGTCTACTATCAGATGAGTTTTAATGCAGTGATGATTCGTGCTATGCAATTGAATCCGATACCTTATGAAAAATATCAACAACTCAAAACATTATCTCGAAAGGACCATTCTGAACAGTTGTATGCGATTTACACAGAAAATAATTTAGAAACTGATATTTTAGAGCCGACAAATGATATACAAATTTCACGAAATATTATGACAATTTTAAAAAAGAATTATAATGATGAGTTAACGACTGGCGCTAAAATTAATGAAATTATTCAAAGAATTGAGGTGCTTAATAATGAAACATAACGTTATTACGCCACCAATTGTAGATACAGATATATGGGTGTATCTAATCTTATCAGGATACTATAAACGGATTATTGAGTATTATGGATATTTGCAATTTTCAGATGTAGTAGAAAGAGAAATTATGAATTGGCAGAAAAACAAACAAGAATTTTCAGAGATTGCAAACAAGTTCTCGGAGTTAAAAGCAAAGGGAAATGTGAAAATCATTCAATTTGATAGCTTTGATAGCTTAGACCAAGCGAGTATTAATCATACTTTGAGTGAATTTGGACTAAAAGAAGTTGGTATTTTAGAAAAAAACAAAGGCGAATTTACAAGCTTACTTTACGCCTTACACAAAGATATACATAGATTTAAAACAAATGATCGCAAGTTTAAGGTTGAAGTAGAAGATTTCATTGACGAAGACTTTACCTTTGTTAATTGGACAAACATTCTAGATAACTACAGTAAAAGCTTTAATGAAAAAATCCAATCAAAAAAATTAGTTGATAGCAAACAACTAAAAATGAAACAGCAAAACGAAACATACAAAAAAGAAAAACAAGACCCACGATGGGATAAATTAAAAGAATTAATTAAAGAGTGAGGGGACTAAAATGAATTACTCGATTGAATTGACTAATGCACAAAAAAAGCAATTAAAAGAAAATCCTGAACTTTTGAATGAAGCAATTCAATTTACTAGTATAGCTACTCAGTATGAATTAGTTAGTTCTCAAGCTTTAGATACTGTCGCTAAAGGAATTAACAAAGTTGCAAATACTAATGTAGCTTTTGAAGGTTCAAAGCAATATGCTAGAGATATAAATGTATTTAAACAATTAAATGAAGATGCATTTAAAAATAGTAAAGTATTTGCTAATGCGAAAAACGCTCAAAATTATTATGACTTTGCAGAGAGTTATTATAATGGGAGTAATAAACAAACATATCTAAAGAATCTTGAAAGAAAGTTGAACGGGACTGCTCAAGAAGTAGATTGGATACGTGACAGAAAAGGATCTTTAAGTAGAATTTTTAATAAGACTAAATTGATTGGCAATGAACAAGCAAATGCTCCTGGAATAGATGGCGTCACCACTAATAGAGTAACTGGTAAAATGACGGGCGTTTCAGTGAAAACAGCTAATGGTAATAAAGGTTTAGTAACGAATGCCAAAGATGTTATAAAAGCTATTGATAACAATACATTAAAACCAACAGACGAAGTAGTCGGAACAAAAGGAATGAAAGAAGCTGTTGATAAATACTTAGATAAAGCCATACAACAAGCTACTGATAATGGTGATAAACAAAGAATAGAAAAATTAAAAATAGCTAAAGAAAAATTAAAAATAAAAGAACTTGGAACAAAAAATAAAACTAAAGAATCTACTAATAGATTAATGAATAAGATGAAAGACGGTAAAGCAACTCCTTCTGCGACCATAAAAGGAGTTGGAAAACAAATGAAACAGGGTGCATTAATTGGTGCAGCAGTAAATGTTTCTATATCAAGTGTAAAAGGTTATTTAGATTATAAAAACGGAAAAATAACAAAAGAGGAAGCTTTTATCAATATTGGAAAAGAAGGAGCTAAAGGAGCAATAATTGGCGGAGCAATGGCAGGGATTTCTGTATTTATACCTGGAGGCCCTATTGGGTTTTTAGCTGGGATGGCAATAGGTATATATATTGGAAAATTAACACAGAATATTTTAGAGGAAGTTTTCGGTCAAGGAAGTTTTGAGGCTATTTTAAAAACCTTTGGATACATACAAGGTAATGTTATTAAGTTAAATGAATTACTAGAAACAATTAAAAAAAATGAACAAACTATTGAAAATAATCATAAGGAAATGAAAATAATTAACAGTAATATAAATACAAGAAAAGAAAATATTAAAGATATACTAGGAGATTTATAATTATGAAATATCAAGTGAGTTTTGATTTATCGACATTTGGTGAAAATAACGAAGATTATCAATATTTAGAAGAAGCTATTCATAAAGTTACTAAAGATAATAAACAAAATTTAGATGTAATGCGACAAGAAAAGTGGTTTAAGAGAGTATTTGATATGGTTACATTTTCAAATAAAAAATCAATTAGAATGTCAGAACAAATATCATCTGTTGCTCAGGCACAAGATATTCTAATTGAAATTTTAAAGCGTTTATCAAATACTGATGCTAAAATAGATGAAATGATCTTAAATAATACAAAGAATATTGAGAGTTTATATGATTACACGGAAGTACTAGCATTAAAAGTAAAACAATTATTAAATAAAGTAATCTCAGGAATTGATAAAGAATTAAACATTAATGATCTAAATAATAATGAAAAGATAATATTATCTTCAATATTGCAAGAAGCAGCTACTACCTTTAATGAAACCTCCCAAGATCAAAAAGAGTTTGCTGATAAAACATTGAGATATCTTGGAGTTTCTAATTCAGATGTAGAAGTAGAAAAAGCAATTGAAAGTATAGATTCTACCTCTACTAAAAAAGTTATTCTTCAAATTTTATTAGAATATGGATTTTTAAGTAACAAGGATTTTGTGCTAAATAATGAATTTGAAAATTTAGTAGACTATTTTGATTTTGGAAATAAAACAGTTAGAAGTATAAAAGAAAAAATAAAGGAAATATACAATCTTAGAGGAATAGAAGGATTCACTTGGTTCACTAACTTTGAAGAGGAATATACTAATTATTTTGATTTTGAATTAGATAATAAAGAAGAAATAGTTGTAGAAGATAGTGATGCTATTTCTAGTTATGGAGTAAAAAATCTAGAATCGTTAGAAGAAGTAATTATAGAAAAAGAAATCGAGATACCGTACGGAGAAACGTTAAAATACAATAATAGTCGTCTGATTATTAAAGACAAAATTATTGTAAAAGGAGAATTAATAATCACTAATAGCTTTATTGATATAACTGAAGATTTTAAAGCAATTAAAGTTGAAGAAGGTAAAGTACTTATTAATCAATCTAATGTAGTTAGCCCAGTTCTATATGAAAATGAGAATGTGGTTACATCATTTATGAATAATAATGATTATAGAGCGATGTTCCATACTTATGAAGCTAATATTACTATCGAACGAAGTGTTTTTGATATAGGGATTTCTTTTAATAAAAGTGATTATGATAGTTTAATTAATATTAAAAATACACAATTTTTAAATATATTAGGAGAAACTGCATATATAAACTGTAAAAATTTATTTGTAGAAAATAGTGAATTCTTAAGACAATTTATAACAGCAGAAACTATTAAAGAATATATAGAGAGTTATGATAATGACGAGTACTATTATACGGCTATATTTAAAAGCGAAATTGTAGAAGGAAGAAACAATATATTTAAAGAAATATATAAAATATTTGAAAATTCGGAACGTATAAGTGATAGTAATTCAAAATACTATAATTGTAAAGAAATATATAATAGAGCTGATGATTCAACTAGTATTCAAAACGTCATTTTCGAAAATTGCACAAGTATTTTTACTACTATAAATAACGGGATATTATTAAATTTAAATTTTAATAATTGTAAATCTATATTTACTCATAGTCATAATATTCAGATAAAAGGATGTATATTTGATAAAACTATTTATATAGGTGATATAGCAAGTGGTTTGAAATTTAATGAATGCATTTTTCAAAATATTGTTTTCCATGAATCAAATAGAATTGCTAACTTAAAACAAGGTTTTATAAATTTTGATATATTAAAAGAAAGTGAATCTTCTGCAGTTAGTAGATGTACATTCAAAAATATTGATTTAGATGATAACTATTTAATAAAAGCACGTATTATAGAAAAGCCATCAAAATATTTTTACATTCGTGTTGAAAATAACAGGTTTATAAATATTAATTCAAATAATGATGACATTATTAAGTTATGTGATGAATATCAACAAAAATTAACTAGAAGATGGATAACTGAAAGTGTAGGTACAGAAAGAGACAATATTTTTGAATAAAGTTTATATACCTTAAGTATAATTTCAATGTTTTTAAACCACTTTATATTAGTAAATAAGATGATGGATAAGCGCTATACAATATGATTTACAACTAGATTCTATTTTCATTATTTCAATGAAGGGAACTATTCAAGAATGAAAAAGAGAAATATACGGAGAATATTATAAAACTCTAAATCGATTATAGCTATTGCTAGTAGCGTAGTTGTATTATTATTAGCGATGTTTATTCATTTAGAGCCTTCTAAATCGGTAAAACCAGAAGTTACGCTTAAATCTATGATACAATTATTTGCGTATACTAAAAAAGGTAAAGATTGGAAGAAAGAGAAATAGTAATGTTATTATTGTTGCACTGCATGGCGGTAATCTTGAAAAAGGGACCACAGAATTAACTAAACTTGTAGCTCATCCTCATCGTTACAATTATTATTATTTTACTGTATTAAATCATACGAAGCCTGAGAGGTTTCATGTCGCATCGTCACATTATAATGATCAAACATTACCAAACATGTTGAAATCAAAAGATGTTGCATTTTCTATTCATTGGGCAAAAGGTAATGAATATGTCATATACTTAGGTGGTTTAGATACACCACTTAAACAATTCATTAAACATGAGCTTTTGAAATAACATTTTGTAGTCAAACCTTCCTCAACCTATCTCGGTGGGAACTTAAAAGAAAATTCTATAAATAGAGATTTTAAACATAAAGGTGTACAACTTGAATGATCTACTGAATTTTGACAATCACTTTTCATTAATGAAAATATGTCTGCAACCTCACGCAAAAATAAAAGCAATTGGTCTCCAGTGATGTATAAATTGCACATACCATCGCTCAAGCCATCAAATATGTTGATACATCGCGAAAAGGTAGAAAATTGTAAATGAAAAAAGTTTATAAAAAAGAGCGACTGTACATGTGTAAATGACACATACAGTCGCTTTTGATTTATTTATATAAAAGCTTTTCTGTTATACAGTTTATTTATTTTGATTTGCAAAAGCTTTGGAAATATCTCGCAATGTTTGAGGTGCGTCATCCCACTTCATTGTCACTTCAGTGAAGTGCATGTGTTCTTGATCTTCGTTTATTTCATCGAAGACAGCCTTTAAATCTTTTGAAGTTTTAACATCATGAATTTTCACGCTATCTCCACCAAATACGTTTGGTAATGCTTTGTAATCCCACATGTTGATATCATTATAGGGCTCTTCCATACCATGAATGAGACGTTCAACAGTATAACCATCATTATTAATTAAGAAAATCACAGGTTTAATATCTTGGCGAATCATCGTTGATAACTCTTGAACAGTTAATTGGAATGACCCATCACCAATTAATAAGATATTACGACGGTGTGGATTAGCTAATTGGGAACCTAATGTAGCTGGTAATGTGTAACCAATTGAACCCCATAAAGGTTGACCAATAAATGACATATTTTTAGGTAAAGTTAAACTGTAAGCCCCAAAGAAGGATGTTCCCTGTTCTGCGATTAATATATCATCGCCACCAATAAAGTCTTGCATCATTTTAAAGTAAATATCTTGAGTTAACATATCATAAGTTAATTCATAGTCATTTGATTCTGGTTGTTGGTAAGAAGGAAATGAAGATTTATTTGTATAATCTATCGTATTTAACGCTTCTAAGAATTCAGGCAATGCAATTTCTGTATCAATCGTATCGTTTAATTTGAATAGGCGATGGTTAATCATGACCACTTCGTTAATATCAAATTGATATGAAAAGCCTGCAGTGGCTGAATCAGTTAATTTGGCACCAATATTTAAAATAGCATCGCTATGATTGACATAGTCTTTAATGTCATCTTTAGCAATTTTCCCATCATAAATACCCATATAGTGTGGGTTTTCTTCATTAAATGCCCCTTTACCTAACGATAATTGAACAACTGGAATATTCGTTTTATTGACAAATTCTTCTAATTCATCATGTAGATGAAAACTATTGATTTCATGACCTGCAATAATTAATGGTTGTTGAGCTGAACGTAATTTATCAGCCACCATATCTACATATTGAGTTACATCTTGTTGAGGTGCGTTTTCAACTTTGAATGGTTGTTCAACTTCAATGTCTGACATAGCCACATCAATAGGTAAGTGAATGTGTACTGGACGACGTTCTTGAAGCGCTGCATTGATTACTCTAGGAATTTCAGTTGTTGCATTTTCAGGCGTGATATAGGCTTGTGCTGTTGTAATCGGTTCAAACATATGTCGATAACTATCAAAGCGTCCTTCACCTAAAGAGTGATGCACATATTTGCCTGCCTTTTCAACAGCTCTTGTTGGTGCACCTGTGATAGCAATGACGGGTACACGTTCTGCATATGACCCCGCAATACCATTGACGGCACTTAATTCTCCAACGCCGAATGTTGTTACGAGTACGCCTAGTCCGTTCATACGTGCGTAACCATCAGCTGTATAAGCACCATTTAGTTCATTCGTTGTTCCAACCCATTCAACGCCTTCATGACTGACGATGTCATCTAAAAATGCTAGGTTAAAATCTCCTGGAACACCAAATATTTTATTAACTCCTGCTTCATGTACTGCGTCCATTAAATATTGTCCTACACGTTGTTTCATATTCAATTCCACCTTTGTATTGCTTTTGTTTACATATATAGGATAAGCCTGGTTATAAATAAAGTCAACATTATTGACCTTTTGATGAAAATCGTTAGAAAATTTACTATAATGATTAATAATGACTTTGAAAAGGAACGAGTGAATATGGATCGAAATAAAAATGATTATGAGCATATGCTATTTTATTTCGCTTATAAAACGTTTGTGACGACTGCAGATGAAATTATCGAAAAATATGGTATGAGTCGACAACACCATCGCTTTTTATTTTTTATCAATAAATTGCCTGGTATTACGATTAAGCAGTTACTAAACACGTTAGAAATATCAAAGCAAGGGTCTCACGCGACATTGAAGAAGTTAAAAGAAGAAGGCTTAATCATTGAACAACAATCTGAAGAAGATCGCAGAGTAAAACAATTATTTCCAACACCTAAAGGAAGTAAATTAGTAGAGAAATTAAATAAAGCACAAGATGAATTAATGCAACAAACGTTCCAAAAAGTTGGAAAAGATTGGTATGCGATCATGGAAGAATTATCGAATTATCGTGAAGGGTTTCAAGATATTAAACATTTAAAAGATGAAAAAGAATCATAAAAAAGAAGCTAAACGGATGTACATCGACAGTTCAGCTGTTTCTATACAATTTTAAGGAAAAAATATACTGTCTATGATCAATAAAGATGAAAAGTTAATTCAACTTATTTCAAAAGAATTAAAGATATTTACATTTAATGTACAACGTACGATAGGATATTTGACTGTAATAAAACCAAATAATATTGCAGATTACAATATAAAATGTTAAGGGGTCAATTAGAATTAACACTAGATCTTCGAAAATCATTTTTTAGTAATGGTGATGATTCGTCAAAAGCACGTAAAAATGAAAAAATTGGACATCAACAATGGATCATTTTGCGATAGCCATAAATAATGCAATTCGAAAGTATATGTTTTAATATAGAAGAGGTTAGAGTAAAGTAGAATGTTAAGATATCACATGTTAGCGTTTTAATTTTCTAACCTTATTTCATTTATAGAAAGAAAGTAGTGTAAAATGTGGCACCACGTTATATCGCAAGAATTTATTTTATAGTGCTTTTTATTATTTCATTGTTTGTACCGCGAATACTTAACTTTATGACATTAAATCTATTCTTAGCCTATATTCCTCTAGAGCTTTGCTTGCTTTTAAAGTTATTTAAACCAAAGGAAACTAAAGAGTGGCCTTTATTTATTGTATTTGCACTTATTTTTATACTATTGGTTCCCAATACGTTCTATATGGTTACAGACTTAATCCATCTTAATAATTTTAAATTCGACTTCTTAGTCAGTTTAAATTTAATTGAATGGTTTGCGTTTGCGTATTTACTGGCAGGTGTCTTTTTTGCAATCTATTGTATGATCTTTATATTTATCAGCTTAGAACATTTTACTTCTAATATATGGTTTAATCGATGCTTAGTACTGAGTTTAATGTTTCTAAATGGGATAGGCATATATGTAGGACGTTTTTTAAGATTCCATACAGTTTATCTGATTACACGACCATTAACGATTACGCATCAAGTGTTTGATGCTATCGATTTAAAAAGTGTTATTTTTATTATGCTTATGGTATTATTACAAGCCATTCTTATATTATTTGTGAAAGGAGTACGATTAATAAAATGATTCGAATACTACTCCTCTTAGTCATTGTGATTATATTACAAGTAATAATTAAGCATTTTCTTAGTGACATAGAGTTAGATTCAAAGTATAAAAATATGATTACTTATGTACCATTAGGTTTGGGATTGTTTTTTGTTCAAAATGTATATTATGAACGTCAGTATCCACATTGGGAAGTACCACTTAAAGAAAAGCTGAATTTAAAATATATCTATCTTCTGACTTTCTTAGAGTTTGTTGCGATATATATTTGTGTATTTGTGATGAAAAATTAAATATGTTGTTAATCCCTTCTCTAAAATGACATAAATATAACGCAATTTGTTCAATTGACTTTAAAAATAATACCAAATGAGTGTATAATAGATTTAGTCTAGACTTGTTTTTTGACAAAACAAATCTAATGTACGCTAAAAATTAAAAGGAGTGACAATAATGAAAAAACTTTTAGTTACAACGATTATTGGTTTTGTAGGCTATATTGCTTTCAAAAAATATCAAAACAAAGTAAACGAAATGCCAAATATTGAATATTAATAAATGAAGCCAAGAGGTTTTCTTCAAAGAAAATCTCTTGGCTTTTTATATATCTTTAATATACATAAAAATTATTAAATTTTAATAAATGAAGTTGAATATAACTTATTTAATGCGAATTAAATCATTACTGAGGACAAATAATGTCTGATTTATAATATATAATAGTTTTAATTGTCAAGAAAAATACAATCATTCATATGATACTTACATCATATTAAATATTTATTTAAATTAAAATTATAATATGGAACGTAATAATTTATTTAAAAATTATGAAAAAATAGAAAAAATACTTTTATATAATATTGTAAAAAGTTTTTTAAAAATATAAAATGATTAATGAACATAAAAAATGGAGGATGTTATGGAAAATACAATTGAGTTTTCAAGAATAATACAGTTGATAAAGAAAAATTTATGGCTAATTGTTTTATTACCTATTATTTTTCTACTAGTAAGTGCTATACTTTCTTTCTTTTTGATTCAGCCTAAGTACCAAGCATCTACACAGGTATTAGTTAACCAGAAGAAAGAAGAAAAAAATGTAGCTGTACAAGAAGTTCAAGGGAATATTCAGTTAGTTAATACATATTCTGAAATTTTAAAGAGCCCACGAATTTTGGATAAAGTTTCGAAAGACGATAATAAATATTCTAGTGAAGAATTAAATGAAATGGTTAACATTAAAACACAAGCTAATTCCCAAATACTTAACATTAATGTTACAAGTCATGATAAGAAAGAATCTGAAAAAATAGCGAATAAAATAGCTAATGTTTTCAAGAATGATATGCCAGAAATTATGAACGTCGACAATGTCTCAATTCTGTCAAAAGCTAATGGAACGAGTGAAAAAATTTCACCTAAAATATCTATGAATCTGATAATCGGTTTAATTGTTGGATTAGCATTAGCGATTCTTATTGTCGCTTTAAAAGAAATATTAGATAAACGTATTAAGTCAGAGGAAGATGTGGAAAGAGAACTAGAGGTACCTGTATTAGGTTCTATTCCAAAACTAAAATAAGGAGAAAGATTTATGGCTAAGCGAAAAAAAGAGAAAAGAAAGGCTTTAAATACACCTTTGTATGTTGAAGATAAACCTAAGTCGATTGTGAGTGAGAAATTAAGAGGTATACGTTCTAATATTATGTTCTCAAATGCTGAAGAAATTAAAAGTGTATTGATTACTTCAGAAAAACCGGGAGCTGGGAAAAGTATTGTGTCTGCAAATATTGCGATTACTTATGCGCAAGCGGGATATAAAACATTGATTATCGATGGAGATATGCGTAAACCTACGCAACATTATCACTTTCAAGAGTCAAATTATGATGGGTTATCAAATTTAATTATTGGTAACTCAGATTATGATAAATCAATTCGATCAACAAGGGTGAAGAATTTAGATTTATTGACATCTGGTCCTATTCCACCAAATCCTTCAGAGTTAATAGCTTCTGAAAGGTTTAAAAAGATTTTTGAACATTTACAAAAGGAATACGATTTTATTTTAATTGATACGCCACCAATCATTTCTGTTACAGATGCACAAGTATTTTTACAATATGTGCCAAATTGTGTGTTAATTATTGATGCTCAGAAAAACAATCGAAATGAAGTTAAAAAGGCTAAACAACTCGTTGAACAGGCAGACGGACACGTTATTGGTGCAATTTTAAATAAGACGGCTCAAGAAAAATCTTCTAATTATTATTATTATTATGGAGAGAATTCTAAGTCATGATAGATATACATAATCATATTCTTATTGGTTTAGATGACGGATCAAAAAGTAAAGAAGAGACACTTGCCTTATTAAAGCAAGCTAAAGATGAAGGGGTTACAGATATTATTGCTACTCCTCATCATTTAAGTCCACAATTTGATAATTATTATGAAGACATCGTACCAAAAATGGATGAAGTATTGAGTATCGATGAATTTAAAGATATAGGAATTAATATCTATCCTGGACAAGAGGTAAGAATAAGTGACCAAATTTTACCACAACTAGAGAATAACCAAATTATTGGTTTGAATCATTCTAAGTACTTACTCATCGAATTACCATCAGGACACGTGCCTCATTATACTGGACGTTTATTCTTTGAATTACAATCGAAAGGCTACGTGCCAATCATTGCGCATCCTGAACGAAATAAAGAAATTAGTGCCAATTTAGATGTTCTTTACGAATTAATTAATGCAGGAGCGTTAAGTCAGTTAACAACGGCTTCACTAATGGGGCATCATGGGAAGAAGACGCAAAAAAAATGTATAGATATGATTGAAAATAACTTAACACATTTTGTTGCCTCAGATGCACACCATGTGGAAAAAAGACCTTTCATTATGAATCGTCTTTTTGAAGAAAGAAAGTTGAAAAAATATCATGAAGATATTCATAATTTAATGAATAATGCGAAATTTATTATAGATAATGAAGATGTACCAAAAAAACAGCCAACTCAAGAATATACACAGAAACGATTTTTTAATTTATTTTAATCGATAGCTAAGCGGGGGAAGTTAAGTTGGATAAATTAAGTGCAAGAGGACGGCTTTTAACCTTAATTATTATAGATTCAATTATTGTAACGTTATCTGTTTTTATATGTTACAGCATATTAGAGCCATATTTTGAAGGCTATTCAAAGAAAATTTTAATATTCACTTCAATTATATTATTGATTTCACATCACGTATTTGCATACATATTTAACCTTTATCATCGCGCTTGGGAATATGCGAGTGTGAATGAATTATTGATTATCGTTGAAGCGGTAACATGTTCAATTGTTGCCACAATAATTATTGTACCTCTTTTTACAGGGCATCCACCATTTTTTAGATTGTATTTAATCACATGGATGATGCACCTGATTCTTATAGGAGGATCGAGAATTTCATGGAGAATCGCACGTGGTTTTTTAGTAGGAAAACGGAAAAAGAAAAAACCAACACTAATTGTAGGCGCAGGTCGCGGTGGATCACTATTAATAAGACAAATGTTACGAAGTCCCGATATGGGATTAGAACCTGTCTTAGCTGTAGATGATGATCTACAAAAACGTAATTTAACGATTACGAGCGGTGTAAAAGTTCAAGGGACAATAAAAGATATTCCTAATCTAGTGGAAAAATACCGTATTAAAAGAATTATCATTGCTATACCTACGCTTTCACCAGCTAGATTGAAAGAAATTACTGATCTATGTAACAGTACTGGGGTTGATATCTTCAAAATGCCAAGTATAGAGTCTGTATTATCTGGAGAATTAGAGGTTAACCAATTAAAACGTGTAGAAGTTGAAGATTTACTAGGAAGAGAACCAGTAGAGTTAGATATGGCCATGATTTCAAGAGAACTAACGCATAAAACAATATTAGTCACTGGAGCCGGAGGATCTATAGGATCTGAAATATGTCGTCAAGTATGTAAATTCGAACCAGAAAGAATGATATTACTTGGACACGGTGAAAATAGTATTTATTTAATTCATCAAGAGCTAACGAAATCGTATAAAGATAAAATTGAAATTATTCCAGTCATTGCAGATGTACAAGATGGAGAACGTATTCAAGATATTGTTGATAAGTATCATCCATATGCGATTTATCATGCAGCTGCTCATAAACATGTGCCACTTATGGAATATAACCCTACTGAAGCATTCAAAAACAATGTACTTGGAACAAGAAACGTAGCAACAGCAGCTAAAAAAACTGGTGTGAGAAAATTTGTAATGATTTCAACAGATAAAGCGGTTAACCCACCTAATGTCATGGGTGCATCTAAACGTATGGCTGAAATGGTCGTACAAAGTCTCAATGATGAAAATAGTAAGACAGATTTTGTAGCTGTGCGATTTGGAAATGTTTTAGGTTCAAGAGGATCTGTCATTCCATTATTTAAAAAACAAATTGCAGCTGGAGGACCTGTCACAGTGACGCATCCAGATATGACACGATACTTTATGACGATTCCTGAAGCCTCAAGACTGGTACTTCAAGCAGGAGCATTAGCACAAGGTGGAGAGGTATTTGTATTAGATATGGGAGAACCAGTAAAGATAGTTGATTTAGCGAGAAATTTAATCCGATTAAGCGGTAAGTCTGAAAATGAAATTAAAATTGAATTTTCAGGAATTCGCCCAGGTGAAAAATTATATGAAGAATTGTTAAACGAAGACGAGATACATCCTGAACAAGTTTATGAAAAAATTTATATAGGAAAAGTCAGAAATTTTTCAAAAAAAGAAGTAAATATAATTATAAATGATTTAGAAAGTGAATTTAGTAAAGATAAAATAATTGAATTTGTGAATAAAAAGAAAGGAATGTGATTAAAAAATGAATATCCCTTTTAGTCCACCATATATCTCTGAACAAGCTGTTGAACAAGTGAATAAAGTTTTAAGAAGCGGATGGATAACAACTGGACCTAAAGTAAAAGAATTTGAAGATAGAATAACAAATTATATTTGGTCTAAAGGTACTGTAGTGATGAGTTCTGCTACTGCAGCTTTAGAAATGTGTTTAAGAATCCTAAATATAGGTCCGGGAGATGAAGTTATTACAAGTGCATATACGTATACAGCATCTGCTTCAGTTATTAATCATGTAGGAGCGAAAATAATATTAGTTGATGTAGATGAAAATTTAGAAATGAATTATGAAAAACTTTCAAAGTTAATAAATAAGAATACAAAAGCAATAATACCTGTAGATATAGCTGGAAAAATATGTAACTATGAAAAGTTGAAAACATTAGTTAATGAAAAAAAAGAAATATTCACGCCTAATAATGAATTAGCAAAAAAAATAAATAGAATAGCAATAATTGGAGATGGCGCACATTCTTTTGGAGCAATTAAAGATAAAAAAAGAAGTGGGAAATTTGCTGATTTTACTTGCTTTTCATTTCATGCAGTTAAAAATTTGACAACTGCAGAAGGTGGAGCTGTTACTTGGATTATTGATGATGAATCTATAGAGAAAACATTTAAACAGATGATACTACATGGGCAATCTAAAGATGCTTTTTCAAAAATGAAAAAAGGAAATTGGGAATATGATATAACTACATTAGGTTATAAATCGAATATGACAGATATACAAGCTGCAATAGGATTAACTCAACTTTCTGAATATGAAGAAAATTTAAAAAAGCGTCATGAAATTATAAAATTTTATGAATCTGAATTGGATTCACAATATATTAAAACTCTAAAACATAATGGCGAATATTTTACTTCAAGTGGCCATTTGTATATTACGTGGGTGAAAAATGCTACTGAAGAGCAAAGAAATAAAATTATTGATGAACTTGCTAAACTAGGCATTTCAACAAATGTTCACTATAAGCCATTACCAATGCATACAGCATATATAAATTATGGTTTCGATATTTTAAATTTTCCAATAGCTTATAAAATGTATGAGAATGAAATCACTTTGCCATTGTATCCTCAATTAACTAATACAGAAATAAGATATATAGTAGATAAGTATAATGAAATATGTAAGGAGATTCTTTGATGACAAAAGTTTTAATATTAGGTGTCGCACCAGTTCAAGAAGATGCAATTACAAAATTGAAGAAATTAAATATAGAAACTCATGCAATTGCAATGGAAAATGATGGTCCAGGTGCAAAAAGTGCAGATTATTTTAAAAAAATAAATATTATTGAACAAGACAAAGTTGAAAAATATATTATCGATAATGAAATTGATGTGGTTTATTCAATTGGTTCAGATATAGCTATGCCTGAAGTATCAAAAATTTCACATAATCTAGATTTACCTCATTTTGTTTCTTATTCAACAGCATATAATTGTAATCATAAAGAGCAAATGAGAAAAATAACAAAAGGATTAATAGGTTCGGTAGATTTCAAAGAAATTAATGATGAAAATGAGAAATTTCAATTAAACTATCCTCTCTTCGTCAAACCTACTGATAGTCAAGGGCAAAGGGGTATTTCATTTGTAGAAAATGAATCAACACTTAAATCAGCTATAAAAAAGGCAATTAGCTATTCAAGAGAAAAAAAAGCAATTATCGAAAAATATGTGGATGGCTATGAAATTTCTGTTAATGGTTATATGGTTGATAATGTTCTAGAATTTTGTATTATTTCTGAAAGGGTAACTTGGAATGAATATCCTGGATTAATTCACAAGCATAGAATTATAGATCAAACACAATTTCCTCAAAAAAAAATAAAAAAAGTTTTAAATGAATTTGCAACAAAGCTCTCTATTAATAATGGACCTATATATGCTCAAATGAAAGTAGAAAATGGTGAGCCATATATTATTGAAATCACACCACGTTTAGATGGATGTCATATGCATAAAGTGATTAAATATAGCACAGGGATTGATTTACTTCGAATAACTTTAAATCATTTAATTTATAAAAAGATTCCGAAATTTGAATATAACAATATTAAAAATGTTACTCTTGAATTCATATGTGAACATCCGAATCAGAAAATTGATTATAGCAAACTTCCTAAAATAAATGAATATTTAGAGAAATATTATTATTATAATCAAAATGATTTAATACGCCCAGTTAACGGCGTTTACGATAAGGTAGGTTACTATATATATAATGAATAGGGAGTGAATGTTTATGACCGTAATCATAACTGGAGGTACGGGATTATTAGGTAGGTATCTTGAAAAAGAATTAAAAAAGCAAAATATTAATTATAAAATTCTTTCGAGAAATCCTCACAGAAATCAAATATTATGTGATTACAGTTTTAAAATGTTAAATGAAATTCTTAAAGATGGGGATATTTTAGTACATTTAGCAGGAAGTAGAAATCCTGGTAATTCCTTAGAGGATTTTGAACAAGAGCAAAATATTTTTAGAAGTATTTTAAATATAACTAATTTATACAATTACAAAAAAGTTATTCTTGCATCATCTATATCTGTATATTCAGAAGAAGAATTGTTGCCGTGGTCAGAAGAAAACGCTACGCAACCTAAAAGTTATTATGGATTAAATAAATTATTGTTAGAAAACGAAGGAAGAATTTTTAGTAATAAATATAAGTTAAATTTAATATCTTTAAGATTTTCTCATCTATATGGGTTTAATGAAAAAAATAATTATATGATAAATTATTTTTTGAGATTAGCTTTTAATAAAAAGAAACTTACTGTTACAGGTATGAGTAACAAAAAAAGAGAACTTTTATATGCTAAAGATGCAGCTTTAGCGATTATCAAAGTAATGGAGAATAATTTGAAAGATGAAACACTTAATATAAAAGGCGCTGAAATATTAAGTAATATTGAAATCGCAGAAAAGATTAATAAAGTATTTAATAATAATAAATTGGAACATGTAGATAAGCAGATACCAGATAAATTTAATAGTTCATTCATGGATGGGCATAGAGCCTTAGAATGTATTAACTATTCTCCTCAATATACTTTCGAAGAAGGTCTTCAAGAAATATTGTTAGAAATGGAAGGATTAAATTATGTACCAGAAAAATATTAAAAGGGTTATAGACCTATTTATAAGTTTGTTACTACTACCTATATTAATCATATTTGTTTTACCTGTTGGAATTGCTATTAAGTTAAATGACAAAGGAAAAATTTTCTATAATGGAAAACGATTAGGAAAAAATTTGAAAGAATTTAAAATGTTTAAATTTAGATCAATGAAAGAAAATTCTGTTGATAAAAGAAATGCAGATGGTAGTACTTACAATAGTAGTAATGATACTAGAGTAACAAAAGTTGGGAAAATACTTAGAAGAACTAGTATTGATGAAATACCTCAAGTTATAAATGTTTTAAGAGGAGAAATGTCCTTTGTCGGCCCAAGACCTAGTCCTTTAGGAAATATAGAAAAGTATCCTAGATATTATTTCAAAAAATTTGAGGTTTCCCCTGGAGTTACAGGTTTATGTCAAGCGTTATTACGTAATAATGCGACTCAAGAACAACGAATGCAATTAGATACTTTTTATGCTGAAAATATAAGCTTTAAATTAGATATATTTATTATATATAATACTATTTTTACGGTTTTATTCCAAAAAAATATACATCGTAATTAGAGGTGATTTTAATGAAAAAACAATTAATATTAATTACGAATTATTATCCTTTTTATAAAGGGGAGGAGTATTTAGAAAGTGAAATTAATTATTTAGCAGAGAAATTCGATGAAATTTATATTATTCCTACAATGATAAATAATAAAATGAATGTTACTAGAATATTACCTCAAAATGCAAAGTTAATTAATTTAAAATCTCCCCAAAGTAAAATAAACAAAATTTTAAATATGATTAAGAACTCTAGAGAAGTTTTATTCAAAACAAAAAATCTTAAAAAAATTATTAAAGGTACTAAATTCAATATATATAAAATAGTTTATAATTTATATATAGAAACAAGAACTATTGAAATATATAAGAATCTTTTAGCTTTACAAAAAATACCTAAAAATTCGTCGGAAGGACAAATATATATATATTCTTATTGGTTTTATGTAACTGCTAATTTAGCTATTAAAATAAAAAATGAATTTTATAATGATCAAAAAATACCTATTATAAGTAGAGGTCACGGTTATGATATTAATGATTATTTAAAGCCATTTAGTTTTTTACCACTAAGAGAATATTTGTTAGATGGAGTTGATAGACTTTATACGGTTTCTAACCAAAGCAAGAACTATTTAAAAAATAAGTTTCCATCTTATTCAAATAAAATTGAAATGGAACGTTTAGGAGTTCAAAGTAGTTTGCAAGATGAAAAAATCAATAATTTAAAGATTATTGTAAGTTGTTCTACTATTCGTAAATTAAAAAGGCTAGATATAATAATTGACGCATTGTCAAGAATAGAAGATTGTAATTTTAAGTGGATACATATTGGTGATGGTGAATCGTACGAAAAAATTAGTAATTATGCTAAAGAAAAACTTGAAGAAAATCAATTTCAATTTGTCGGTAGACTCGAAAACAATGAGGTTTTAAACTTTTATAAAGAAGTATCTCCACATTGTTTTATAAATATGTCAGATTCAGAAGGCGTACCAGTTTCTATCATGGAAGCTATGGCTTATAGTATTCCCGTGATTGCTTCAAATGTTGGAGGAACAAAAGAAATAGTTAATAACAATAATGGATTTCTTATTGATAATTATGAAAATGTTGATCTAGTTGCAACCAAAATCAAAAAAATATTAACAATGGATCAAGAACAATATTTAACTTTAAAAAATAATGCTTATAATACATGGAAAAATGAATGGAATGCTTCTTTAGTTTATAAAAAGTTTGCGAATAATATTGTAAATATGTTTGACAAGAGAAGTGGTGACTAAATTGAATTTAATTGTTAGATTTGGTCTAATATTGCTAGGTGTTATTTTTTTATTTACTGGCTTCTGCTTAAATGAAGGAATATTTATTTTTTATTCATTATTAATACAACTGTTTCATAATATATTATATGGACTAGAACACTTTCACAAAAGAAGTATTTTTTTAATATTTAATGTAACATTTTTTATTTTTTTAATAGGTAGACTTTTTGTAACTTATTTTTTCAATTATAAGAATGAAGCAGAAATACTGGGATTAAATTTTAACGATCAACAAATAATTCAAATGGTATTTATTATTATATATATAAGTCTGTTAAGTCTATTTATTGGTTTTAGTATTAATAATAAATCATTGAATCAATATTTTAATGTACAAAATATTACGATTCAAAATGTTGATTCAATACGTTTAGCAAGCTTAGTGATATTTTTAATTTCATTTGTTATGCGTATTTTGTATTGGATAGATGCTATTAAAAGTTCGAACTCAGTTGGATATTATGAGTATTTTTCAAATTTTGAATCATCTTTACCTGGAGGAGCTGTCGCTATTAGTAGAATGATGCCTGTATCATTTTTTATGTATCTATCAACTTTACCTAAAAGAAAATCTTTATATTTTCCAGTGTTTTTATATTTGATAGAGGGTATGGTAGCGATGTTAACAGGTTCCAGATCAGGCTTTATGCTTAACCTATTAATAATTTTAATATATATGATTATGAGATCATATCGAAATAAAAAAGTTTGTGGAAAGTATTGGTTTGGTAAAACCTCTATATTCTTAAGTATAATACTTGTCCCCTTTTTATTAATTTTGTTAAATTTAGTTGAAATAAAGAGAAATAAAAATATTAATGTAACTGAGGGATTTTGGAATTCTTTATTAGAATTTTTCTATGCTCAAGGAGTAAGTGTAAATGTTATTGGATATACAATTTCTCTCTCTGAACAAATTCCTAATAAAACATACTCCATAGGACCAATAATTGAATTTATTAAATATAACATTTTAGGAACATTGTTCGGAAGTCAAGGTGCTTGGAAAGGTCAAAGTATTGAAAGAGCAATGGAAGGTTATCAATATACTCATACTATATCCTATTTAATCATGCCAGATTTATATTTAAAAGGAGTTGGATATGGTTCTAGTTATGTTGCTGAATTATTTCATGACTTGGGATTTATTGGATTGATAATTGGTGGCATTTTAACAGGTTACTTGATACAAGTATTTTCAAAAATGATGGGAAGTAAAAATTTTTATTTAATTTTTTTAAGCTTAATTATAACAAGAAGTTTATTTTTTATACCAAGAGCTAGTTGGGTGGCTTATGTTGTAGATACTTTCACACCAATAAATATAATTTCTTTTATTGTTATCATAATATTTAGTACTATTCTTTCTAAATTTATGGATAATGCGAAAATAGGTAGGCGAAATTAATTGAATCAAATTAAAGGCGGAGCTTTATTATCATACATTTCTATATTTGGAAATATTTTAGTTGCAATTTTTTATACTCCTTTTTTTATAAGAACAATGGGAACAGAAGGTTATGGTATATATAATCTCGCAATATCATTTTTAGGAATTATTAGTATACTTGACTTAAGTTTTGGTAACACAATTGCCAAATACATATCTCATAATAAAATATTTGGTAATAGAACTACTGAAAGTAATTTATTAGGAAATATTATGTGGATGTATTTTTACTTGACTATTATTACTTTTATAATTGGCATCATAATATATTTTAATTTAGATAAATTATTTTACTCTAGCTTATCTAAAAAAGAATTTAGCGATTTAAAGATAATGATAGTTCTATTACTGATATACACGTTAATTTCCTTTTATCCTGGAATGTTTAATGGGATATTACAAGCATATGAATATTTTATTATTACTAAAGGTATTTTATTAATGAGAGTTATATTACCAGCGCTAGTGTCTACACCATTTTTATTACTAGGGTTCGGAGGTATAACTGTGATAATAATTACGTTAACTATCCATGTATTAGGTTTAATAGTGGGGATGATTTTATGTTTTAAAAAAACTAAAGTAAGAATCAACTTTAGAAAAAATTGGCGTTTAAAATCGTTATATAAAAATAAAGAATTAAATAAATATTTAATAATTATGTTATTATCCATTGCAGTTGAACAAATTACTTTAAATACAGGACAGATAATTCTCGGTATTACCTCGGGAACAGTAGCTGTAGCGATTTATGTTATAGCTATTCAATTCACAAAAATTTATCAGCAATTTGCTACATCTATTTATAATATTACTTTTCCAATGTTAAATAGATTGGTTAACAATAAATCTTCAAATTTAGTTATATTATCAGAAGTTATTAAAATTAGTAGAACGCAGTTGATTGTATTATTACTTATATTTAGTGGTTTTTTTGTTTTTGGTAAAGAATTTGTCGTGATATGGGCAGGAAATAATTTTGAGCCTGCTTATTATATGACTATAATATTAATGTTTTCAATAACATTTCAGTTATGCCAATTACCAGCGGTGAGTATTTTGCAAGCAAAAAGCTTACAAAAATTTAGATTGATCCTATTAATTTTAAATTTACTTTTATCTATAATAATTTCATTCGTAGTTTCTTATTACTATAAAGGAATTGGAGTAACCATAGTAATAAGCTTATTTAGTTATATTGCTTATACTATAATAATGAATTTTTATTATCATAATAAATTAAAATTAGATATGAAAATATTTTGGAAAGAAATGTTTAAAATATATTTACCTAACATTATTTTAATGATTATATTTAAATATATATATGAAAAATTTAATTATTATGATATAAAATTTTTATTTTTATTTATAATTATATATTCTGTATTATATGCAATTATATGTTGGACGTTTATTTTAAATAAAGAAGAAAAATATTATTTATTTAAAAGAAACTAGTGGAGATGAAAAAATGATGAAATTTAATAAAATTTACTCATTACTTATATTTGGTTTCATTTTAAGCATTCTATTGATTATAGGGTTAAGTTTTAAAAAATTTATATCATTAAATAATTCTATTAATCGCCCTCTGGATAGAAATCACTCACAATTAAGACAAAAAAGTTTAAAAGATGGTGATCCAATGACCGTTGTGTTATATGGTATTGACGATGATGCACAACGACACCAAGAAAATTTAGGACAACGTAGTGATTCTATTGTGTTAATGTCGATTAATCCAAAAGATAACAAGACAGTCATGGTAAGTGTACCACGTGATACAAGAACTGAAATTGTGGGTCACAATTCAACGGAGAAAATCAATCATGCTTATGCGTATGGTGGCCCTAAAATGGCAGTCAATTCGCTTGAAAAATTAATGGATGTACCTGTTGATCACTATATTGCAATAAACATGGATGGGGTAAAAACCGTTGTAGATGAAATCGGTGGCGTGGATATCACAAGTGATGCAACGTTTACGACAAAATCAACTACACCGTTTCATTTCGAAAAAGGTAAGCAATATCACATGGATGGTAAGCAAGCTTTAGCATACATGCGTGCGCGTAAAGAAGAAGGCGCTGGCGGTGATGGTGGACGTCAATTACGTCAACAACAAGTCATTACTTCAGTTGCGAAAGAAGCGTTCTCAATGAATTCAGTAACAAAATTAAACAGTATATTTAAAGCAGCACAAGATAATTTAAGAACAGATTTAAGTTTTATCGAATTAAATAAATTTAGATCTGATTATAATAAAGCTGATAATAATGTAGAACGTTTAATCATTGATGGTCAAGATGACAAAGGTGACGACGGATTGTACTATTTCTATCCCAATAAAGATAGCTTAAATGAAGTAAAACAAAAATTAAAAGATAATTTAGAAATAAAATAATAAGAATGCCTTTTATCTATCTGTTTTTGATAAAAGGCATTCTTATTTTTATTTTAATTAATTTCTTAAATATTCTCTAATACCATCTTTTATAGAAAAATTAGGATTAAATCCTAATTTTTTTAATGGAGAAATTTCTGCATATGAATGTTTAATATCTCCAATTCTTTTTTTCTCATATTTATATGGTATTGAATAACCAAAGTTATCTTTAAAAATAGTAAATATTTCATTTAAACTAGTTTGTTTACCAGTTCCAAGGTTATAAACTTTGCCATTTGTTTCTTTACTATTAATAACTAACCAAACTGCATCAACCAAGTCATTTATATATACAAAGTCTCTAGTTTGTTCGCCGTCACCGAAAAATGTGAAAGGTTCTTTTTTTATAAATTTTTGATTTAATATAGAAAGAACCCCAGAATAATCTGAATTAGGATTTTGTTTTGGACCATAAATATTAAAAAATCTCATCGAAACAGTAGGAACATTGTATAAATCAAAATAAATTTTTGCGTATCTTTCACTTGAATATTTTTGTATAGCATAAGGTGAAAGTGGATCGATTTTTGAATTAATTGATTTAGGTAAATCCTCTAATTGACCATAAATAGCTGCTGAAGATGCAAAGAAAAATTTTTTAAAATTAGGAATATAATTTTTTATAGCGTCCAATAAATTAACACTAGCAACTATATTATCTTGATTTGATTGTATTGGTTTTTCAATGGTTTCAACAACGCTTACCATTGCTGCTAAATGAAGAATATAATCATATTGTTCCTTTTTTAAAAGTTGAGTCATAAATTCTAAGTCATTTATGTCATGATGAAAGAAACAATCTTTTTTTAAAAAACTAATGTTTTCTAATTTACCTGTTGATAAGTTATCTACTATATGTACATCGATATTATTATCTAAAAATTTTTTTGCTAAATGTGAGCCTATAAAACCAGCCCCTCCAGTAATTAATGCTTTCATAAAGTCCTCCTAGTAAAAATTAAAATATATAATACACCTATTATACTATAATTTTTAATAAGTATTTATGTAAACAAACCCCAGTTAAATAAACTGAGGTTTGTTATATAAATACAATACTTTTTATTAATTGTTAGTCTTGGTTAGACGTGACATCTTGACTAAAGAAGTCGAAGATATTTTTGGCACTATCTGTGTTATCAATGTTACCACGGAATTTATCAGCACCTGGACCATATGCATAAGTATTTACATCTTCACCAGTGTGACCATATGTTGTCCAACCAGTATGAGATGCATCGTTAATTGGTTTTTGAATTGCATCTTGTAATTGAGTTGTTGCTTCTGCAATTTTTGGATCATCGTCATTTTTAGCTTTATCTTTAACGTCTTTTAATTCTTTCGCTGCATCTTTAACTTTATCTAATTGTTTTTTAGGGAAGTCGACACCATAACCTTCATTGATCACTGTTTCAGGGTCTTTACCTTTAGCAATTTGTTCAGTCATGTAACTGCCAGAATGTTTCATTTTATGAATAGCGTCTGGATTCCATACATAATCTTTGCCTTTAGCGATGGATAAACCGCCAGTTGAGTGGTCAGCAGTTGCGACAACTAATGTATCTTTATGATTTTTTGCATAGTCGATAGCGTTTTGGAATGCTTTATCGAAACCGCTCATTTCTGACATGACACCAGTGATATCATTAGGATGACCAGATTTATCAATTGAAGCGCCTTCTACCATTAAGAAGAATCCTTTATCATTTTTTTCTAATTTAGATAATGCACTCTCTTCCATATCTGCTAATAATGGATTTTGTTGTGGTGCATCAATTTGTAACGGCATATTTTTCTCAGCGAATAAACCTAATACTTGGTCACTTTTTGAGTTAGCTAAGTCAGTCTTATTGGTTACATAGTCGTACCCATCTTTTTGAAATTTCTCAGTTAAATGACCATTTTCTTTACCGAAGTATTTAGAGCCTCCACCTAAAAGAACGTCTACTTTATGTTGGCCATTAATTTTATCATTATAAAATTGTTGTGCAATCTCATCTTTTTTATCACGATCATCTACATGTGCCGCATACACAGCTGGGGTTGCATCAGTGACTTCTGCTGTTGTCACTAAACCAGTTGATTTGCCTTGTTCTTTAGCATATTCTAATACTGACTTTAAAGGTTTTTTATCATTATCTACAGAGATTGAACCATTATATGTTTTATGACCTGTAGCGAAAGCTGTGCCACCTGCAGCTGAGTCAGTGACATTTTCTTTAGGATCGTTAGGATTAGTACGGTTAGTTCCTTTTAAATATTTATCAAAAGCAGTTTGATCTAATTCTTTGGTATTAGGATTATCTGCATAATAACGGTAAGCTGAATTATAAGAAGGACCCATACCATCTCCAACCATGAAAATCACATTTTTAGGATTTTTAGTGTTACCGATGGCCATGTAATCGCCATTTTGACCTTGTTGATCTTGAGCACCTTGTCCAGCACCAGATGCGAATGACACATGTGTTGTACCTAATACTGAAGCAGCTAGAATTGAAGTTGCTACTGTGGTTTTTCCAAATTTATTGATGAAACGCATTATTAAAAAAGCCCCCTAATATGTAAAATATAGATTACTTACATCTTTATATTAAGAAACTTTATTTGATTTGAAGTAAGTATTTAGTAAACTTTAGTTTAAGGTATTGTAAAAAATTATTAACTTATCATATTCTATGATTTGATAAATTAATTTAATATAAAGAATTGAAAATATTTGTTATAATAGTATTAAATAAAATAGTTTGATTTTATTAAGAGTAAGTGGAGGGAATTGGCCCTATGAAACTTCAGCAACTGCGCTTTGCGTGAGGTGCTACATCCAACAGGATTTCCTGAAAGATAAGAAGATGTCGACAAGCGCTTCTTATTTAAGGAGGGCTATTTTATTTACCCAAATTAAAAAAGGTGGTAAACATATGACAACATTACAAGAACTATTTAAAGAATTAGATAATTGGGAACAGCACAGTCCTAAAAGTTGGGCAGGAAGTATGGGAAGAACAGCAAAAATCAATGATATCAAAAGACAAATTAAAGAAGCGATCACCATAAAAGATATTAGAAAGTATATTTTAAATAAAGAAGATTAAAAGTAAAAGAAGCATGGGAGTGAGACGGCGTATTCAAAATGAATTCGAATCTCGCTCCTTACTTTTTTATGAAACAGTTAATCTCGAACATATTCAATTTAAAGAAAAAGCGTTAAAATAAAGTTAAAGAAATCATGTCATGAATAAATATATAGAGGTGAATCAATAATGATATTCGTAATGTTATCTCCTTTACTGATAGTTGTATTTATCGCATTATCTATTATGGAAGAAAGAAAACGTAAGAAAAAAACGAAATATAAAGAAAATAAATTTGAACAAGAAAAAAATAAAATGTCTAATCCTAATGACAATAATGATCATGACGCAAAATAAAGGATGAAAAAAATGAAAGTATTGATTGTCGAAGATGATGTCGTCATTGCAGAAAGTCTAGGAAATGAACTCTCACATTGGAACTATGAAGTGAGTATTGCTAAGCAGTTTGATAATATTCTTGAAGAATTTAAAACTGCAGAACCTGAACTTGTGTTATTAGATATTAATTTACCTACATTTAATGGTTATCATTGGTGCCAAGAGATACGTAAAGTATCTAATGTCCCAATTATTTTCATTAGTTCGCGTACTGACAATATGGATCAAATTATGGCAATTCAAATGGGTGGAGATGACTTTATTGAAAAGCCATTTAATTTGTCACTTACTATAGCGAAAATTCAAGCATTGCTACGTAGAACATATGATTTAACGGTTTCAAATAATGAGATTACTGTTAAAGGGTGTAAACTTGTTGTTGATGAAGCCACACTATACTACAACAATGACTCTGTACAACTTTCGTTTACTGAACTACAAATTTTGAATAAATTATTTCAAAATGAAGGGAAATATGTCAATCGTACAGCAATTATTGAAAAATGTTGGGAATCAGAGAATTTTATTGATGATAATACGTTAGCAGTAAATATGACACGCCTACGTAAAAAGCTGCAATCTATCGGTATTGTTGATTTCATTGAGACAAAGAAAAATGTAGGGTATAAGGTGTAAATAGTATGTTAAAAGCGTTTATAAAATCGATACGTCATCAAATTATGATAGTAGCTTTATTTCTATTACTTTTCTTGATGATTTTCTTTCTTTTTAATTTGCTTTTCAATGCCTTCTTTCTAGGTATGGCAATTATTCTTTTCATAATGATTATTTTTTGGTTGATTCAACTTAGTGGATTTCAAGAAGCAGTGTCTTTAAAAGAAGAAGTTGCTGACTTAGAAGATGAATTACAACGTGTAAAAAATGAACAAGCTGCATACCAAGTCAACGTTGAGAACTATTTTTTAACATGGGTGCATCAAATGAAGACACCTATTACCGCTTCAAAACTCCTTCTAGAAAGAAATGAAGATAATGTAGTAAATCGTGTGCGTCAAGAAATTATACAAATTGATAACTATACGAGTCTTGCACTCAGCTATTTAAAATTGATGAATCAAGAAACGGATATGTCCTTTTCAAAAGTGACCATTAACGATCTCGTTAAACCGCTTATTATGAAATATTCGATTCAATTCATCGATCAAAAAACAACTATTCATTACACACGTTGTGAAGATGAAGTACTGACTGATGTTCAATGGTGTACGATCATGATAGAACAAATTCTTAATAATGCTTTGAAATATGCAAGAGGTAAAGATATTTGGATTACGTTTAACAACGAAAATCATGTGCTATCTATACGAGATAACGGTGTAGGAATTAGTAAAGCCGATCTTCCCAAAATTTTCGATAAAGGGTACTCAGGCTATAACGGAAGACTTCATCAACATTCAAGTGGCATCGGATTATTTATTGTTAAACATATATCGGCACATTTACATCATAAAGTAGAAGTATATTCAACGCTCCATGAAGGAACTACATTTGACATACATTTCCCAGAAAATAATTAAACTTTCAATAATGTAAGGATAGCTAGTAACATTTTTAAGAAATGATTAATGTTACTGGTTTCTTTTTGTTTTATGATAGAAGTAAGTGATAAATTAAAGAGTTTAATAAAAAGAAAGGAAGCATGGATATCATGTTGTTAGACGTGAATAATGTAAAAAAAATATTTGGAAGAGGCCTGAATGCTACGACCGCATTAAATGGCATGTCATTTAATGTGGATAGGGGTGAATTTGTAGCGATTATGGGTGAATCTGGATCTGGGAAGTCCACTTTACTTAATTTAATTGCAACTTATGATAAAGCTACTGAAGGTACGATAACGATTGACGCGCAAAATATCCGTCAATTGCGTAATAAAGAAATCGCTTATTTCCGTCGAGACCATTTAGGTTTTGTTTTTCAGGATTTTAACATTTTACCGACGATGACAAATAAAGATAATATCTTAATGCCACTTGTACTTGCGAATCGCTCACATCAAACGATGCGTCATCGTCTTTATCGCTTAAGTTATCAGTTACATATTGAACCACTTCTTAATAAATATCCTTTTGAAATATCAGGAGGCGAACAACAACGCGTGGCTATCTGTCGAGCACTGATTAATGAACCAGATTTGTTACTCGCAGATGAGCCTACAGGTGCACTTGATTCCAAAACTTCTAAAACGATTATGGAACTATTTAGAGACATTAATAAAAATAAGCAAACCATTTTAATGGTGACACATTCGGCTGTGGATGCTTCCTATGCCAAACGTATTTTATTCATTAAAGATGGCCGTTTATATCATGAAATTTATCGTGGGGAGGAACTACAATCAGAGTTTCAAAAACGTATTGCTGATAGTTTAGCAATGCTTCACGAAAGTGGTGATTAAAATGATTTTTCGCTTGGTTTGGACGTTAGTCATTCAGAATTTTAAGACACAGCGTCATATTATAATTCCATTTATTCTAGTAATCAGTATATTATTTGGTATTGAATTTATTTTATTATCCTTAAACATGAATACTTCGCTTCATAAGCATAGTGATGTTATTCCAGTTTTTATTAGTATAGGAAATTTTTTTATGTGTCTATTTGGACTCCTTTTTATTCTTTATGCTAATCGTTTTATTATGCGACATCGTCAAAAAGAGCTGGCCATGAATATGATTTTGGGTATGGAAAAAAAGCATTTTAGGTTAATGCTGTTTATAGAAGGAATATATCAATATATTATCATTGGGTGTCTAAGTATTATAGGTGGTTATTTATTTGGTGCATTAACTTATATGTCGTTAAATAGAATATTAGGTTATACGCATGTATCTTTAAAAAAATATCCATTTGATATAAGTGCAATGAAATACACCTTGTTGATGTTAGCAATAATGATGCTATTTTTATTTATTGTCAACAATATAAAAATCACTTTTCAAAGTCCTATTAAGTTAATACAACAACAACATCCAACGGAAAAACAATGGTCCAAACCTTTACTCTATATCTTATTGATTGTTGGGATCATAACTGTTGTTGACAGTTATATGATTGCCTTAAAAGATACACTCATTTTGGTTTCACTACGTAATATTTTTATTGCCCTTATTTTAGTGACAATAGGAACGTATTGCTTATTTATATCATTGAGTGTCTTAGTGATAGATTGGCTTCAAAAGATTCCAAGTATTTATTATCGACCTAAATATTTTTTTACTATTTCTGGATTACGTTCAAGAATGAATTCTAATTCTATTGGTTTGGCTAGTTTAACCATGCTATGTACTTTTCTTATTGTGACTCTAGGCATGAGCGTCGCTACATATCGTAGTGTAGACCAACGTGCGAATCATTTAATGCCAACACAATATCGTATTGAATTGAGTGGAGATGTGCATCATAGTACTACGAGCAAACACAAAGTACGTCAGCTAGAAAATGAGATTAAGAGACATACTGATATTGATGCTTTCAGAGAATATACAAGTGGAAGTGTTGCAGTCACTTATAAGAAGGGTTCATTTGTAAAGCGAGATAATGAAAACAGTCCATTGGATTTAAATAGTATATATTTAATTGTAATGAATCAGAAAGATTACAATACAATCAATCATACGCACCTGCGACTTAAACATAATGAAATGGGAATATTAGCGAATCATTTCATGTTTCAAAAATTAGACCATATCAAATTAATGAATCAAACATTTAAAACAAATCAGTTAAAAGGAGATCATTTTTCATTTCCAGTTCCAGGTGGAGTCACACTTGTTACTCATAATGTAAATCAACAACGTCAATTGATTCATTATTATCAAACAACAGCAAATATTAACTCATACATTGCTTTTAATCTTAAAACAAAAGATACACAGTCCATAGATCATATTAAGTCTAAATTGATGAAACAATATGATATTCAAATTGATAATAAAGATGAATTAAATAAGGATATGTTTGATATTTATGGTGGTCTCATTTTTGTTGGCACTATTGTTTCTTTAGTCTTAATGATTGGTACATTTACGATGATGTATTACAAAAATATTGCTGAGGGATATGAAGATCGGAAAAACTATCGAATTATGCGTCAAGTAGGTTTAGAAGAAGAACGGATTAGATCTGTTATTCATGACCAAGTAGTTATTATTTTTACTTTACCTATTATAGTATCTATGATACATGTACTATGTGCTTCTAAAATGATTTATACTTTGCTTGGTATTTTAGATGTTAATGATATAAAATTATTTTTAACAACTTATATTGGTGTCTTAGTGTTCGTAATGATAATCTATGCTTTGATGTATGTAATGACGTCTCGTGTATATTATCGTCTCATTCATCGTTGATATATTAGTAAAAAGAAATCCTCATTCTTATATATAAATGAGTGTAAGACTTTAGACAGTAGGGTATAAGGATAAAAAAGGAGGCGGAATAATGGCGAAACAATATGATGATGCAACAATTAGAAATAGTAACAATAACATTAAACGTACTGGGGAACACGTTCTTACTTGGATAGGTGTTGCGATTCAAGCATTAGTTGCAATTATGTTTTTAATGATTAAACCATTTATTGGTAATGCTGATTTTAAAGAACAAATTATTAACGAAACACAAAAGCAAGGCAATGAGGTTTCTATAACAGAAATAAATAATGGTATGGATGCATTAGGTGGTTTATTTAATTTCTTTACATGGGGCGCGTTCATTCCATTAATTCTTGCAATTATTGGTGGTATTTTAATTAATAAAAAACCTAAACTTGCAGGTATCTTATTAATTATTGCAGGTATTTTAGCGATTGCTACAAACTGGATTAGTTTAATTTTATGGTTAATTGCTGGTATTATGTTACTTGTTCGTAAACCTAAGTATGACGTGTATGGCAATGGCGGTTATAATGATCATTACAAAAGAGACCATCATGATGTAAATGCAAATAATAATGCATTCATTTTGAATGAAGAAGAAGAAAAACAGCAACAACGTTATATTAAAGATCATTATTCAAATAAAGATCAAGCAGCGGACAATAATAATGAAAGAGAGCACGATACACACGTAAATGATTCAAAGGATGACGACTATCGTGATCAACGTTATTCAAATCATAAAACGAATAAACGAAGTAATGATTTTATTCAAGATGAAGCAAGAAAGCTTCAAGAAGAAAAAGATAACGATCCATACAAATATTAATAATATGATATATAAAAGCGATGGTATTCCTAAGTTAATACCATCGCTTTTTACGTTAATTTCTACTATATGGTTTGGATAAAATATATTAGACATTAAATTAAATCTAAGTGTTCTCTTAGTGTAGAACCTTTATACTGATGTCGATATAAGCCACGACGTTGTAATTCAGGTACAATGAGTGTAACCACGTCGTCTAAACTATCTGGTAAAGAAGGTGGCATTAAGTTAAATCCATCTGCAACACCCGCATTAAACCAGCGTTCCATTTCATCTACAATTTCTTTTGGCGTACCTATGAGTGTCAGATGTCCACCCCCCGCATTAAGGTAACTTAGCAGTTCTCTGACAGTAGGTTGCTTATCTTGAATAATTTCTAAGATGGTTTCATATCGACCGACGGGACCGTTAAACTCTTCTAAAGAAGGTAGTTTAGGCACAGGAGCATCTAATTCCCACTGACTACAGTCTTGTTGAATGAAAAAACTGAGTTGCTTTAAAGCGGCTTTGATAGGAAGTCGTTGATCAAGTTTTGCTTTCTTTTTCAATGCTTCTTCATGTGTATGACCTACATAAGTGACTAGTCCAGGAAAGACTTTAATATAACGCTTGTGGTCATGTTGTGCCATTTCACTATCTAAGCGCTCGCGATAACGTTTTGCTTGCTTCATATTCCAAGAAACAGAATATACTGCATCTGCATATTTTGTAGCTAATGCAATACCTTGTTTAGATGCACCTGCTTGCATCGCCACAGGTTTTCCTTGAATGCTACTTGGTGTTGTTAATGGTCCATGAACTTGAAAATATTTGCCATTGTGGTGAAGCGGTTTGATATTGCGATTTATCATTGTATGATGATGCCGATTTGGTTTGAAATCTTCAGTATGCCAAGAATCAAACAATCCATTCATGACTTGAGCAAACTCTTCTGCTTTCTTATAGCGTTCATCATGATTGGGTAGATGGTCCATGCTGTGATTTTGAGCTTCGGCATCTGTCATGGAAGTGACTAAATTCCATCCCACTCGTCCACCACTAATATGATCTAAACTAAGTAACTGACGTGCTGCAGTGAATGGATTAGAAAATGTACTTGAAATGGTAGGAACTAATCCAACATGTTGTGTGACTTGAGATATAGCAGTTAAGTTAATCAGTGGATCAAACCAAAAACTTGGCATAGAAGTATAGCTAGGGATAAAAGACTGATTATCTGCGAAAAAGACTACATCTAACAACCCTTTTTCAGATAACTGAGCTAATTCTTGATAGTATTGAATATCACCGATACGTTCAATACTTGAATTGGGAAGTTGCCAAGCAGCTTGATGATGACCACATCCATAGATTAATATACCGAGATGAAGTTGATGTTGATGGGTCAATTTAATTTCTCACTCCAATGTTCATTTTATTTCTATTCTAAGATAAGGAAGACCAGTTATATATTAATTCATGGTTAAACCACCATCGACAGTAATATTTTGACCAGTCATACCATCTGCTGCTTCGCTACTTAAATAAGCAACCATATTAGCAACATCTTGTGGGGTAGTCACTTTACGTAATGGCGTAGTCTGTGCAATTAAATCAAAAACGTCTGGTGTAGTGACAGCACTAGCATCAGTTGTTTTAAGCAATCCTCCTGACACTACATTAGCAGTAATACCATATTGCCCTAATTCGGCTGCAACATTACGCGTGAATCCAATCAATCCAGCTTTAGCTGTTGTGTATTCATGATATGGGACAACGGGATGTTGATACAAATTTGTGCCAATGCTTACAATGGCACCAGAACCACGTTCTATAAATTGCGGAATGACACTTTGAGTAACATTAAAAGCGCCTTTTAGGGTACCATCAATTTGTTGTTGATAGTCTTCCCATGCTAAGTCTTTAAATGCCTTTTGCGCATTAGGATCGAATTTAAAATTAACTAATGCGTTATTGACCACAACGTCAATTTTTCCAAAATGATGTGTTGCCTCATTAACTAAACGATCAACTTCATCACGTTGTGTGACATCTGCTTGAATTGCGATAGCTTTGTCACCAAGCTCCTTTGCAAGTGCCTCAGCCGCTTCACGACTTTGATTGTAATTAATGATTACTTCAAATCCTTGTGTAGCTAATGTTTTTGCAATGACCGCACCTAAACCACGGCTACTTCCCGTTACTAATACTGTTCTCGTCATAAAGATCGTGCCTCCATTTACTTCATTTACAGCGAAAAAATATGCAACCTTCACATTAGGAAAGTTGCATTAAAATAGATCTATCATTATTGAGAACAGTTTGACACATCTCAACAGGTCATCTTATTTTATACGACACTTTCCTACGCTAGTATAAGCTAGTTCAGGTTCAAAGGGTTTGAGGTTACACCTCATCTCAGTTTTAAAACACCCCTAGTGCATATGATTTAACTATAGTTTCACTTTATGCCTTCTATTATCAGAAGTCAAGCGCTTCCATTAAAGAATATATTGATTACTTTTTTATTTGAATATAAAAATAAAAATTTATATAATTTATTTTTATAATAATTTTCAATTATATGATTGAAAATCAGATATACCGTGGTTAAAATAGAAGTTACACTAAATAGGTGCTTTATAGGATAAGTAATAAACAGTTTAACGTTGAATGAAGATTTAACGTTTTTATTTTTTGCAAATAAAATATTGAGGAGAGCGACACGTATTATGAATTGGCTAGCAATTATTTTATTTTTAGCCGTTGTTATGGGGGTCAGTCTTTATGCGTTCTGGCGTTCAAAAAAAATAAAGACTGATAGTGCAGATGGCTATTTTATGGGAGGCAATAGTTTAACAGGATTTACGATTGCCTCAACGATTATTATGACTAACCTATCTACAGAACAAATTGTAGGGCAGAATGGTCAAAGTTATGGTAAGGGTATGGAAGTGATGGCTTGGGAAGTCACAGCTGCTGTAGCAGTTGTCTTACTTGCATGGATATTCTTACCAAAATATTTAAGGTACGGTGTGGATACCATTTCTGAATTACTTGAAATGCGTTATGGTACCTTTACTAAACGTTTCGTTTCTATATTATTTATTTTCACTTATATTGTATCATTTTTACCAGTTGTCTTATATTCTGGTTCATTAGTATTTAATAAAATGTTTAGTATTGGGGAATACTTAGGAGTAAGTGATGCCACAG
The DNA here is from genome assembly GCF_001809305.1 of Staphylococcus sp. HMSC072H03. Lineage (NCBI taxonomy): Bacteria > Bacillati > Bacillota > Bacilli > Caryophanales > Staphylococcaceae > Staphylococcus > Staphylococcus sp. HMSC072H03. The sequence goes on along the minus strand of NZ_KV796914.1, from coordinate 240,629 downwards.
CAACGATTATTATTGCATTTGTCATTGGTGCAGTAGGTGTTATCTACTTATTCATCGGTGGTTTGTCACTGAGCGCATTTAGTGATTCAATCTATGGTGTCGGATTAATTATAGGTGGTTTGATTATTACAATTTTAGGTTTACATCATTTAGGTGATGGGAATTTTGTAAAAGGATTCGACCACATGGTCCAACGTACGCCTGAAAAACTAAACGCTTTTGGGGCCATTGATTCAGATGTTGTTCCATGGCCAACATTATTCTTTGGTATGTTCTTTAATAATTTATTCTTTTGGTGTGCGAACCAAATGATTGTACAAAAAGCCTTAGCTGGTAAGAATTTAAAAGAAGCACAAAAAGGTGCGATATATTTAAGTTTATTCAAGGTATTTGGTCCTATTTTTACAGTGATTCCTGGTGTTATTGCATATAATTATTTCAATGGGGGTATAACATCTAATGATAATGCTTATCCTGCATTGATTCAGGCGATTTTACCTGATTGGGGCTATGGTTTATTCGGAGCAGTTATTTTTGGAGCCATATTAAGTTCATTTGTTGGATCATTAAACAGTACAACAACACTCTTTACTTTAGACTTTTATAAACCTATTTTTGGTAAGCGTGCTTCAGATCAACATATTGCACGTGTCGGTCATATCGCGACAGTTGTGATTGGCATTATTGTAGTAGGTATATCTCCACTTATTGCCCTTTTCCCAAGTGGATTATATGCGATTGTGCAACAGTTCAATGGTGTATATAGTATGCCAGTACTTGCATTGGTCTTAGTTGCATTTTATTCTAAGCACACATCTAAACTAGGCGCTAAAGTAGCTTTAGTTACACACATTGTGTTATATGCTGCAATTAGTTTTATGGTGCCACAATTAAATTATTTATATACTTTTAGTTTTATGTTCTTTATTGATTTAGCTATTATACTTGTCTTTAATAAATTTAAACCTTCCAATACGTTTGACTTAAATACTAATAAAGCTAAAGTGGATCTTACACCTTGGAAATATCGTTATATTACAGGCGGTATTGTTCTAGGTTTAGTAGTACTTGCTTACATTATCTTTTCACCACTTGTACTTGCTAAATAATCATTTATAAATAGGTGTACGTTTGAAAAGAGTAGACTTTTTCGACGTACACCTTACTTTATATATTTATAAAGAAAGGAGGATAACACAATGCACAAAATCGGTTTGATACCTTCACCGGGTGTATCTCATAAACACGTAGAAGCTGTTATTCCAGATGTAAAAGAACAGCTGAATCAACGTGTGAATGATCAACAAGAATGGGTATTTCAGCTCCACGTTGATTTAATGATTGGCTCAGCTGAAGATGTACATGAAAGTATTGATAAAGCGGCAAAAATGAAAGAGAAACATGATTGGGATTTTGTTGTATGTATTACAGATTTACCAAGTATTTCTGGAAATAAAGTAGTGATTAGTGATTTTAATAATGATAAACAAGTAGCGATGCTATCTTTACCTTCATTAGGTTGGATAGACCTACGACGAAAATTAAGAAATAGTTTAACTTCTATTATTGAACAATTGTATTATTCAACTTCAAGAGTGGCTCCCAAGATTCATCCTCTTATACATCCTAAAGCAGTAGAACCAAATGAAGATGAAACGCCAAAGCAACGTTATATTCATCGATGGTTTATTCTCAGTTGGATTCAACTTATTTTAGGGTTAACACGAGCAAATGAACCATGGAAAAATATTTTTAATTTCAAAAAGATTATTTCAGTTGCTTTTGCAACTGGGACTTATGTATCGATTTTCTCCATGCCTTGGGAGCTGAGTATACAGTACTCCATAATAAGATTTATTATACTTATGCTTATTGCTATCCTAGGTATGACAGGCTGGTTACTCTATGCACATCAATTGATTGAACGTAAAACGGCTAAGTCACAGCGTGTGTATCGCTATATTTATAATTTTACTACCGTATTCACATTATTTATTATTACACTTTTAAATTATATTATTTTATATCTTTTATTAGCGATAAGTGTATCATTGTTTGTTCCACCAAGTTTATTTAATCAATGGACCAGCGCACATCCTCATTTTACATTTATAAATTATGTAAAATTAGTATGGTTTGTATCTTCACTAGGTTTACTTGCTGGGGCAATGGGGTCTACTGTAGAGAATGAAGAGAAAATCCGTCAGATTACTTATTCGTATCGACAATATCATCGTTATAAAGAAGCAGAACAAGAGAAGAAAGAAAAAGAACAAGCTCAATCATCTTCTCATGATGCATCAAATCAACAAGTTGAAGAAAGTGCATCCAATAAACAAAATAATGATAATCAACAAGATGAACATAAAAAACAAGATCATAGAGAGGAGGAAACAACATGAGTGAAGAAAAATTAATTGGTCTCGTTGTGGCGCCAGGAGTGACAGAGAAATTAGCACAAAGTTTAATTAATGACATACCCAATATATTATCAGAACAAGATAATCATCAACGTGACTGGAAAGTTGATCTCGTGGTGGATCCTCTTACTGGTTTTGCGGAAAGTGTGGAAGAAATATTCAAAAAAATTCAAGATTATCATAATAAAAGAGAATGGGATTATGTTGTAGGAATTACAGACTTACCTATGTTCTATCATCAAAACGTACTTGCTTTAGATATTAATAAAAAAAATGGCGCTGCAATATTTTCATATCCTGCATTTGGATGGCGTCCTGTAAAGAATCGCTTTAAACATGCTATCGTAACCATTATTAATGAACTTCATTATTCTGAAAGAGCGCATATAGGTTATGATGACAATAATAGGGTTAAGAAAGAAATCAATAAACAATTTCCTTTTTCACGTATTGAGAAAACAGAAGTACATTTAAAAGAAACAGGAAACAATCATTTAAGATATTTATCAAATTCACGCAGTCTTGGAATGATACGACTTGTCAGTGGGATGACCTTTGCGAATAACCCACTGAATATGATGGCAAGTTTAAGTAATATTGTAGCGATTGCTTTTACGACAGGTGCATTCGGATTGATTTTTTCAACCATGTGGAATATGGGTCTTGATTTTTCTGTATGGCGATTATTTGGAATTTCCATCATGGCAATTTTAGGTATGCTCGTTTGGATAATGGTATCCCATGGTTTATGGGAATCTACAAAAGAAGCTAAGCATAAAAGAATTGTAATGTTATATAATTTAACAACTATCATGACTTTATTTATAGCCATTGTTATATATTATATGATTTTATATTCATTATTCTTAATAGCAGAGCTGGTTTTATTACCTCCAGGATTCTTAGGACAACAAGTAGGTTTAAAAGGACCAGCCAGTGTTCAACTTTATTTAAGTATTCCTTGGTTTGCAACCTCAATATCTACTGTTGCAGGAGCAATAGGTGCAGGTTTGCTTAATGATCAATTAATTAAAGAAAGCACATATGGTTACCGTCAAAAAGTACGTTATGAAAAGAATAACTAATTAGTAATAATGAAGTGAGAAACACTTCATTATTATTTTTTTATATAATATAATAAATTTATAGAAAACATCTTTAAAGTCATTTAAAATAATGAATAAATATAAGTGTGAATGGATTAAACTAAGACACAGACAACCTACAACACGAACAGAATTATGTGCATCATAAGAAAGAAAGTAGGTAACATCATGAAATTTTGTCCACAATGTGGAAATCAAATTAAAGAAGGTCAATCATTTTGTAATAAATGTGGTAGTGATTTAAAAGTTTTTAAACAATATAGAGAGAATCAATTATATGAAAGTGCGGCATCTCAAAAAAACAAAAGGTGGCCATATATTTTATTCGTAATACTTATAGTAGCTATTTTAATTTCTGGAGGTTTAACATACTATTTCTTTTTTGTGAAACCAGAAATGGTAAAGAGTGAGGAAGTGACAAGCACACATCATAAAACTAAAGAAGACATCAAAAAGACAGTGAGACAAGGAGAGAAAAAATCTAAACAAAAAAATGATAAAGAGATACGTATGAAGTCTCCAAATATTGATGTGATGTCCGAAGATTTTGAAAATACATATTTAAAGAGTGATTGTAGAGACGGCTATTATGGTATTAAGGTAGGTATGACAAAAAATGAAGTTGAAAAATTAATAGGTAAACCTACAGGCATATTGGAAGTGCCAGGGTTCAAATGGAAATCAACGAAATATGGAAATATTACAGTAGATTATAGCCCTAATAATGAAGAAGGTAAGGTAATAGCAGTAGGCGTAAGCCCAGATAATGTAAAAGTAGATGATTTTTTAAGTCGCTATTATTCATATGATAGTTATACACCTACTGAAATTATTTATAACAATGATAAAAGTAACGGATATTTAGTTGCAGTTGATATTGATGGCAATCATATTGCAAAAATTCAGTGCTTAGCTGAAAGATAAAAACAGATATCAACATGTTCACAAGCATCTAAGAATTTAACCTCAAGAAGTGAAAGTAGGTAATAAAATGAAATATTGTCCACGTTGTGGGAATCATATTCATGAAACTCAACGCTTTTGTAATCAATGTGGGAATGATCTAGAAGCATTTGAGCAATATAGAAATCAAATGATCACTAATTCAAAGCGAAAAAAATGGTCTTTTATTGTAATTGTCATTTTAGTTATTGCAATGATTGTCGTAGCATGTTCGACGTATTATTACTTTTTTGTCAGACCAGTAGATGCACCTAAAAAAGATACACCAGTGCATCAAGTATCTAAAAAAGATAGTGAAGAAGGTAAAGTTCCAAATGATCCTGATAAGGAAGGGAAAGAAACGATAGAGAATAAGAAATCACCACAGATTAATGTAATGAGTGATGATTTCTTAGAAAATTTCATGCATAAAAATACATTGAATGGATATATGGGGATAAAGCCAGGAATGACTGAAAAGGAAGTTGAGAGGATAGTTGGAAAATCAACAGGAAAAATTCATATTGATGGTATGGATCATGAATCTATTAAGTATGGAGATTTGGCAGTTAATTACGATCCACACTCTAAAGAAAAGATTGTCACTTCAGTGGGAATTGCTCCAAATAATATAAGTGAAGAAGAATTTATAAGTCATTACAATAATTATGATAAAAGAAATTTTAGAGATATTGTTTATAACAATATCAAAGGAAATGGTTATGAAATTGTAGTATATTTAGATGGAGATAAGGTGGGACTTATATTTGCGGTTCCAGAATATTAATAAAAAAGTGCGAGTCCATAATAGGATATTGCACTTTTTTTATTAATATTATTTTTTTAGTTCGAATAAAAAATGTATTTTTATTTTAAAGCAAATATTCCCTAAACTTTCTTGACTTTCTCCTCAAAACTCGTTAAAGTATTAGCATATTATTCTGACAATTCTGATAGGTATTAGATTAATAAATTTGTAAATACTGAGGAGGGACCATAGGTTTATGTCAGTATCAAAGATAACGTATGAGAGTTTTGATGGTGATCCATTTATTGACTCCATTTCTACTGACGACGCGACAAAGGGTGCCTATGAAATTTTAAAATGGGCTTATACTACGTATGGTGAAGATATCGTTTACTCATGTAGTTTTGGGGCAGAGAGCATGGTACTTATTAATTTGATTTATCAAATTAAACCAGATGCTCAAATTGTATTTTTAGATACAGATTTACATTTTCAAGAAACATACGATTTAATTGATAGAGTAAAAGAACGTTTTCCTAAGTTACGTATTGAAATGAAGAAACCAGAATTGACGCTTGAAGAACAAGCTGAGAAATACAATCCTGCATTATGGAAAAATAATCCAAATCAATGTTGTTATATTCGTAAAATTAAACCTTTAGAAGAGGTACTAGGTGGGGCGATTGCCTGGATTTCGGGACTACGAAGAGATCAATCTCCGACTCGTGCTAAAACAAATTTCATTAATAAAGATGAACGTTTTAAATCGATTAAAGTATGTCCTTTAATTTATTGGACGGAAGATGACGTTTGGGATTATATTAAACAGCACGATTTACCTTATAATGAACTGCATGACCAGCATTATCCAAGTATTGGTTGTATTCCTTGTACAGCGCCAGTATTCAATTCAGATGATTCCAGAGCAGGACGTTGGTCAAGTTTTGAAAAAACAGAATGTGGACTTCATGTTGCAGATAAACCGTGATGTAAGGTTTAAAAAATTTTATACAAAAAACATAGTATTCTGATAAGGATTTAAAGATATTCTATATTCGATTTTTACTGGAAAGTCGAATATAGATTACATAATATAGAGATAGTAAGTATTTTAAAATAAAATAAAGATTGAAATGATAGAGGTGGATGAATTGAATCTAAGTGTTACCAATAGTCCTTTTACTGAAGGACAAGCCACACAAATTAATGAATTATTACAGACACTTACACCAGAACAAAAAGTATGGTTAAGTGGCTATTTAGTCGCAAATCAACAACTTACATCAGGAACATCTGACACACAAGGTTCACAAATAGGAGCTGTTTCAAAGGATACTGAAACAATGCTTCAACAAAATGAACCAACAATTCAACCTGAAAAACGAGCGATTACATTATTATATGGTTCAGAAACAGGAAATGCGCAAGGTTTAGCAGAAATATTTGAAGAACGTCTTTCAAATATTGGACATAATGTAACGTTAAAAGCCATGGATGAATTTAAATCTAAAAATCTTAAAAATGTTGAAGATTTATTTATTATTACTTCCACACAAGGTGAAGGAGATCCACCAGATAATGCAGCCGAATTACATGAATTTATTCATGGTAGAAAAGCTCCTAAATTAGAGGGAGTAAGATTTTCAGTACTTGCATTAGGTGACCAAACTTATGAGTTCTTCTGTCAAACAGGTAAAGATTTTGATAAAAAACTTGAAGAACTTGGTGCCGAACGATTATATGAACGTGTTGATTGTGATGTGGATTATGAAGAAGATGCCGAAAAATGGATGGCTAATGTCATTAATACTATTGACTCAGCACCTGAAGGTACACAAAGTGAACAAGTTGTAAGTGAATCAATTAAATCTGCGAAAGAGAAAAAATACTCAAAAGCGAATCCATACCAAGCTGAAGTATTAGAAAATATTAATTTAAATGGTAGAGGATCGAATAAAGAAACACGTCATATTGAATTCTTATTAGATAATTTTGGTGAAGAATATGAAGTAGGAGATTGCTTAGTCGTTTTACCACAAAATGATCCAGCTTTAGTTGAATTACTGATGAGTACATTAGGATGGGATCCGGGAGATCAAATTCAAATCTCAGAAGATGGAGATACGATTTCTTTAGAAGAAGCATTAACATCTTACTTTGAAATTACAAAATTAACGAGACCATTACTTCAAAATGCAGCAGCATATTTTGATAATGAAGCGTTAGAAGACAAAGTTCAAGATAGTGAGTGGATACAAAATTATATTGAAGGTAGAGATTTTATTGATTTACTCAATGATTTCCCACCTGAAGAATTAGAACCTGAAGATTTATATCAAATCCTTAGAAAATTACCTCCTAGAGAATATTCTATATCAAGTAGTTATCAATCATTACCTGATGAAGTTCACATTACGGTTGGTGCAGTAAGATATAATACACACGGTAGAGATCGTTCAGGTGTATGTTCCGTTCAATTTGCTGAACGTATTCAACCAGGAGATACTGTTCCAATTTATCTTAAACGTAATCCAAACTTTAAATTTCCTAAAGATGGAGATACGCCTGTTATTATGATAGGACCTGGTACAGGAATTGCGCCATTTAGAGCACATATGCAAGAACGTGAAGAATATGGTTATAAAGGTAATACGTGGTTATTCTTCGGCGATCAACACTTTACTACTGATTTCTTATATCAAACAGAATGGCAAGAATGGTTAAAAGATGGTGTTCTTGAAAAAATGAATGTCGCTTTCTCCCGTGATACAGATCAAAAAGTATATGTACAACATCGCATTGCTGAACATAGTAAAGAATTTAATGAGTGGTTAGAAAAAGGTGCATCTATCTATATTTGTGGTGATGAAAAAAATATGGCTAAAGATGTACATCAAGCTATTCGCAATGTATTAGTGAAAGAACAAAATTTAACTGAAGAAGATGCTGAAAGCTACTTAAAACAAATGAAAAAAGATAAACGTTATCAACGTGACGTGTACTAAAGAAAGGGTGGAGAGTGAATGGCTAAAACGATTAAACAAATTGCTGATGAGTTAAATGAAAACCTTGATGCGTTAGAACATTTAAAAACTGAAAGTAATTATTTACGCGGTACGATTGAAGAAGGTTTAGCAGATCCTTTAACTGGTGCTATTTCTGATGATGATACCAAATTACTTAAGTTTCATGGGAGCTATCAACAAGATGACCGAGATGTACGTGATGAACGTCGTAAACAAAAATTAGAACCTGCATATGCTTTCATGATTCGTGTGCGACTACCTGGAGGTAAAGCAACACCTGAACAATGGATTGCAATGGATGATATTTCTAATAATTATGCGAATCATACATTGAAATTAACAACACGTCAAACATTCCAATTTCATGGTATTTTAAAACGAAATTTAAAATCATCTATGAAAAAAATTAATGAATCAGTGTTAGATACGATTGCAGCATGTGGGGATGTTAATCGTAATACAATGTGTAACCCAAATCCATATCAATCAAATATTAATAAAGAAATACTTGATTATGCTACAGCTATCAGTGATCATTTATTACCTAAAACGAATGCCTATCATGAAATTTGGTTAGATGGAGAGAAAGTGCTTGATTCTAAAGAAGAAGTAGAACCAATGTACGGGGAAAAATATTTACCACGTAAATTTAAAATTGGTATTGCCGTACCACCATCAAACGATATTGATGTATTTTCACAAGATATTGGTTTAATTGCAATTGTAGAAAATGATGAACTCGTTGGATTTAATGTGGCTATTGGTGGCGGCATGGGTATGACGCATGGTAATCCAGATACATACCCTCAAGTAGGACGCATTGCTGGATTTATTCCTAAAAATAAAGTCATAGATGTATGTGAAGCATTACTTACAATTCAACGTGATCTTGGTAATCGTTCAAATCGTAAAAATGCACGTTTTAAATACACAGTAGATCGTTTTGGTGTAGATAATATTGTTAAAGAATTAAATACACGTCTAGGCTGGGAAATCAGTGAAGCTCGTGAATTTAAATTTGAACATAATGGCGATCGTTTAGGTTGGATTGAAGGTGAAAAAGGTGTATGGAATTATACATTATTCATTCAAAATGGACGTGTAAAAGATACAGAAGACTATAAGTTAAAAACGGCGTTAAGAGAAATTGCAGAAACACATACTGGTGATTTTAGATTATCTCCAAATCAAAATTTAATTATTGCTAACGTAACTGAAGAGAAAAAAGCAGATATTCAATCTCTTATTGATAAATACGGTTTAACTGATGGTAAAAATTATAGTGGTTTAAGACGTAATTCAATGGCTTGTGTAGCATTTCCAACTTGTGGTTTAGCAATGGCTGAATCAGAACGTTATTTACCAACGCTATTATCTAAAATTGAAGATTTATTAGATGAAGCTGGTGTTAGTGAAGAAGAGATTACTATACGTATGACAGGTTGTCCTAATGGTTGTGCAAGACCTGCATTAGCTGAGATTGCATTTATTGGTAAAGCGCCTGGCAAATATAATATGTATTTAGGCGGAAGCTTTAACGGTGATCGCTTAAATAAACTATACAAAGAAAACATCGATGAAAAGGAAATCCTTGAAAGCTTAAGACCAATTTTAATGGATTATGGAAAATCACGTCTCGAAGGTGAACATTTTGGCGACTTCGTTATTCGTTCGGGTGTAGTAGCTAAAGTTCATGATGGTAGAGATTTTCACAGCTGATTTTTAAAGAAATAGAAGGCGAACGGGGTGATAAGATGGGAAAGGTTTATCTTGTAGGTGCAGGACCTGGTGATCCTGATTTAATAACTGTAAAAGGTATGAAAGCGATTCAAGCGTCAGATGTGATTTTATATGATCGCTTAGTAAATAAAGAGATTTTAGATTTTGCAAAACCCAACACAAAGTTCTTCTATTGTGGTAAAGATCCAAATAAGCATTCATTGCCACAAGAGGAAACAAATCGTATGTTAGTGAATTTAGCGAAAAAAGGTCATACCATTACACGATTAAAGGGTGGCGATCCTTTCGTTTTTGGACGTGGTGGTGAAGAAGCAGAGATATTAGCGGATAATCAAATTCCATTTGAAGTTGTTCCTGGTATTACATCAGGAATTGCAGCTCCTGCTTATGCAGGAATTCCTGTTACTCATAGAGATTATAGTTCCTCAGTTGCGTTTGTTACAGCTGTGAATAAACCAGGTATGACGAAAGAAGCATATTGGGAACATTTAGCGCATGGTCCTGAAACATTGTGTATTTATATGGGGGTAAAACGTTTGCCTGAAATTTGTGAACTATTAGTGCGTCATGGTAAGTCAGTAGATACACCTGTAGCGCTAGTACATTTAGGGACAACAGTTTCTCAAAAAACAGTCACTGGAACATTAGGTAGCATTGTACAACGTGCATCTGAAATCAAAAATCCTGCAATGATTGTGATTGGTGATGTTGTAAATATGCGCCAAAAAATTAGCTGGTTCAAAGAACAAGTATCAGATGTTGAAATGACATTACCATAATTTGAAAAATATCTAATATAGGAGGACGACAATATGAACCATATGCCGCTCATGATTGATTTAAACCAGAAATCGATTGTCATAGTAGGTGGTGGGAAAGTTGCAACGAAACGAGCTTCAACTTTAATCGAATATTGTGCTGATGTTCATATTGTTAGTCCTAATATTTCAACAACTTTAAAAGAATTATTAGATAACGAAAATATCACTTGGAGTCAAAAAGAATTTGAGCCACAAGATGTTGAACATGCCGACCTTGTAGTGATTGCCACAAATAATAACGACGTCAATACAAAGGTGTTAGAAAGTGTTCCTCATCATGCATTGTGTAATCATGCTTCGAAAGCCCAAGTTGGAAATGTTACGATTCCAAGTATTTTAAAACGTGGAAAACTTTCTATTAGCGTGTCAACCAATGGAGCAAGTCCTAAATTGAATAAAAAAATTATTTCAAGAATAAGCGATATGTACGATGAATCATATGAAATGTATATTGATTTTTTATATGAAAGTAGACAACTAATTAAACGATTATCAATCGAGCCATCTAGGAAACAGGAGTTATTACAACACATTTTATCTGATGAGTATTTAGATGAGGTTAAGCAACGAGAATTCACACGATGGCTTCATTTGCAAGTTTAGGTATGAAGGGATATGTGATATATGAGAAAATTGTTTATATTTGCATTAGCTGGATTTTTAGCACAACTTGTTGATGGATCACTCGGAATGGGATTCGGTGCTTCCTCATCATCCATATTATTAACATACGGCATAGCACCTGCGATTGTTTCAGCAACGGTACACTTTTCAGAAATAGCAACGACTGCTGCATCTGGTACATCACATTGGAAATTTGAAAATGTACATAAGCCAACCATGTTGAAACTCGCAATACCAGGATCAATCAGTGGATTTATCGGTGCAGCATTATTAACTCAAATACATGGTGACTATATTAAACCTTATATAGCACTATTCTTACTTTCAATGGGTTTTTATATTTTGTATCAGTTCTTATTTAAACGTCACAAAGCCATTCATACACACGTAGGCACACTTAGTAGTGCGAAACTTGTTCCACAAGGAGCCGTTGCTGGTTTTCTAGATGCCATTGGTGGTGGAGGCTGGGGACCAGTCAATACACCGTTGTTACTTGCAAGTCGTAAAATTCAACCACGCTATGCCATTGGTACAGTGTCTGCAAGTGAGTTTTTTGTAACACTTTCAACATCATTAAGTTTTATTATCTTTTTAGGATTTACCCAAATTAATTGGTGGTTTGTCATTGCATTAAGTATAGGCGGTATGATTGCCGCACCAATTTCAGCCTATTTAACTAAAATATTACCCATTAATATTTTAGCAATTTGTGTAGGTGGTCTTATTATTTTTACAAATAGTAATGCTTTAATGACGTATTTCATCCAAGACACTACAGTGACAAATGTTATTCGATTCGCAATTATTTGTGCGATTATTGTATTAGTTATTATTACTATTATTCGTAACAAAAAATTGTCTTTTTCTTATAAATAAAGCCGAGTAAACTAATCAAAATAATTAGAAAAGGAGTTATCAACGATGCCAACAAATGAAGATATTATCAATTATACAATTAAGCCACATGGTGGAGAGTTAATTAATCGAGTTGTAGAAGGAAAAGAAAGAGAAGCATTAATTGAAAAAGCGAACGCTTTTAAATCATTAACTTTAAATCCTTGGTCAATTTCAGATTTAGAATTAATAGCTATTGGTGGCTTTAGTCCACTTACTGGATTTATGGGGGAAGCGGATTATAAAAAAGTTGTTGAAGATACACATCTTGAAAATGGACTAGTATGGAGTATTCCTATCACTTTACCTGTCACTGAGACACAAGCGAATGAACTTAATATTGGTGATGATATTGCTTTATATGGTGAAGATGGCATACTTTATGGTACTTTAAAACTTGAAGAAAAATATACGTATGATAAAGAAAAAGAAGCTCAAAATGTCTACGGTACGACTGAAGAAGCCCATCCAGGTGTCAAAAAAGTATATGAAAAAGGAAATGTTTATTTAGCAGGTCCTATTCAATTAGTAAATCGTCCTAAACATGATGAATTTTCAGATTATCATTTAGATCCTGCTGAAACACGTCAATTATTCAAAGACTTAGGGTGGAAAACAGTAGTCGGATTCCAAACACGTAATCCTGTCCACCGTGCACATGAATATATTCAAAAATCTGCATTAGAAATTGTAGATGGCTTATTATTAAATCCTTTAGTTGGCGAAACTAAAGCGGATGATATCCCTGCAGATGTACGTATGGAAAGTTATCAAGCTATCTTGAAAAATTACTTTCCTAAAGATAGAGCACGTTTAGTTATCTATCCTGCAGCGATGCGTTATGCAGGTCCACGTGAAGCAATTTTACATGCTACAGTTCGTAAAAATTATGGTTGTACACATTTTATTGTTGGACGTGATCACGCAGGTGTTGGTGATTATTATGGTACTTATGAAGCACAAGAGCTTATCTCTCAATTTGAAGATGAATTAGATATTCATATTTTAAAATTTGAACATGCATTTTACTGCGAAAAATGTGGCAATATGGCTACAGCTAAAACGTGTCCACATGATGCATCAGACCATGTACATTTAAGTGGTACGAAAGTAAGAGAAAAATTACGTAATGGCGAATCATTACCAAAAGAATTCTCAAGACCTGAAGTTGCAGAAGTATTAATTAAAGGATTAAGACAAAAGTAATTTGGGGGAGTATATAAAATGAGTCAATCAACAAATATTACATGGCATGATTCAGAAGTAACTAAAGAAGATAGACAACGTCAAAATGATCATAAAAGTGCTGTCATTTGGTTTACAGGTTTATCTGGTTCTGGTAAGTCAACAATCTCTGTGGCACTTGAAAAGGCTTTATTTGAAGAAGGCAAACATTCATATCGATTAGATGGCGATAATGTCCGTCACGGTTTAAATAAAAACTTAGGTTTTAGTCCAGAAGACCGTAAAGAAAATATTCGTCGTATCGGTGAAGTAAGTAAATTGCTTGTAGATGCAGGAACAATTGCAATTACTGCATTTATTTCTCCATATAGAGAAGATCGTGATGAAGTACGTGACATTCTAGAAGACGGAGAATTCATTGAAGTATATACGGAGTGTAGTGTAGAAGAATGTGAGAAACGAGACCCTAAAGGTTTATATGAAAAAGCACGTTCAGGTGAAATTAAAGAATTTACAGGAATTAGTGCACCTTATGAAGCGCCAAAACATCCTGAAATAACTATTAATACTGAAACACAAAGTATAGATGAATCAGTTGAACATATTCTTAATTACTTAAAAGAACACCAATATATTTAATGAATAACCAAACGAGTGAGATAACGAATTCAAAATGAATGTTATCTCACTCGTTTTTTGCTATACATTCTTGAAAATAATAAATAATATTCCCCTATGTTATGAAATAAAACATATTTAAAATAATCAGATATATTACATCATTTGTAATGACACTGTTGATTAAATTGATAAAAAGATTGATATTAAAGTGTTTTGATGATGTAACAAAAGAGAGATTTAATTACAAAAACCGTCGTATTATTATGATTCAATTACAAGGTATTAACAACGCCCACAAACGCTTGTTTATCTGATAAAGTATGTCTTGTCGTTAATTAACGAGAAAAAATAATTCGAAGTAATTTAATATTGAGATGTCATTTGAAAGTAGCCACGTGATAAATAAAAGAAGAATGTTTTAAAATTCTAGGAGGATATTTAATTATGAAAAAAATCGCTACAGTAACTATCGCCACAGCCGGAATCGCTACAGTTGGATTTGCGCATCATGACGCACATGCAGCGGAAAATAATGGATATAACCCTAATGACCCAACTTCATATAGCTACTCTTATACAATTGATCAACAAGGTAACTATCATTACACATGGCAAGGTAATTGGAGTCCTGATCGTTTAAATCACACTAATGATTCAAATAATAGTCAATCTAACTATAATAATTACAATAATAATAACTATAATTACAATAGCAATTATTCATATACAACAAACAACAATCAATCTTATACAACTAATAATACGACAGGTGGATTAGGCGCTAACACTGCGTCAACATCAGATAGTAATGTAAAAGTTACAACTCAAAGTGCACCAAGAACACAATCAACTGCTTCAACTCAAGCATTCTTAGGTAAAACAAATTCAGGTGCGAATTACTATACTTGGGGTCAATGTACATATTATGTATATGACAAAGTTGGTGGCACAATTGGTAATACTTGGGGAAATGCAAATAACTGGGCTAACGCAGCAGCGCAATCTGGTTATACTGTAAACAATACACCTAAAGCAGGTGCTGTAATGCAAACGACTCAAGGTGGTTATGGTCACGTTGCATATGTTGAAAGTGTAAATAGTGATGGTTCTGTTACAGTATCTGAAATGAACTATCAAGGCGTAGGTGTAGTATCTACACGTACAATTTCAGCAAGTCAAGCAAGTTCATACAATTACATTTCATAATTTAAGGAAATGAACTATTAAAAAATTGGTTTAAAATAATGACTAAGATGTTTAAAAGAGCAAGTATATGAATTCAAAACGAATTCTACCTTGCTCTTTTTTATTTTTAAAAATTATATTTAATATGATTTAAATCGCTTTATAAAGGGAATATATAACTACTAGTTCTTATAGTGTTCAAATATAAAGGTGGTGATTCACAATGGCGTTAGGAGTACTTCAATGGATCCTAGTGATCGCAATTGTGGTAATTACGATTGGCGTCATATTTGGTCTCATTTGGGGTTCGCTTTTTGAGGAACGCTTTTATAGAAGTCGTTCTGAAAAAGAAGAAGAAGCACGTATTGAGAAAAATCTTAAAATGGCAAAAGGCCATACCGATGATGACGTAGCATATGATGAAGAAGGTCGTGCATCACTCAACGAAGATGATAAAAAACAATAAATATTCATAAACCTTTAAGAATCTGTTTGATTTTTAAAGGTTTTTTCTTATCAAAATATTTATATTAATTAACTTTATGCAATTATATACTTTTAACAAATAAAAGTGATAAAATAGATATGTTAAAAAATTCACATGAATTATTTAAAGTTAGGAGTTATTATAATGCTACTGTTTATAGTAGAAATTATCATAATGATTGTAGCCATTATGCTAGGATTGCGCACAGCAGGTGCTTTAGGCTGTGGTATTTTTGCTATTGTGGCCCAACTGATTATGATATTTGGTTTTCAACTTCCTCCTGGTTCTGCCCCTGTTACAGCAGTCCTAATTATTCTGGCAATTGGTATAGCTGGAGGAACGTTACAAGCTACAGGCGGAATTGATTATCTTGTCTATCTTGCTTCGAAAATCATTGAACGGTTTCCAAAATCAATTATTTTTATTGCACCGATGATTGTATTTGTCTTCGTATTTGGAGTAGGGACTGCAAACATTGCTTTATCACTAGAACCTATTATTGCTCAAACCGCAGTAAAAGCTAAAATCCAACCTAAGCGACCACTCATTGCTTCAGTATTAACTGCTAATTTGGCTTTACTTTGTAGTCCAGCTGCATCCGCAACAGCCTATATTATTTCAGTACTTGCAGGTCATGACATTTCAATGGGTCAATATTTGAGTATTGTCTTACCTACATCATTAATCACTATGTTTATGTTAAGTATATTTTGTACGTTTGTAGGACGTAAAAATACAATTACTAAAAGTGAAATTGCTCATACACCTGACGTTGATGTAAATCATGCTTTTTCTACTAGAGTAAAGATAGGTGTTTTAGCATTTATTTTTTGTGTGTTTGGTATTCTTACGTTTGGTATTTTTCCTCAATTCATGCCTTCGTTTAATGTCAATGGAAAAGAGGTCACTGTATCAATGACAGAAATTGTACAATTCTTTATGTATTTAAGTGCAGCAATTAATTTGTTAATGTTAAAAGTGAATACGAGTGATATTCTCTCTTCTAATATTACACAATCTGCTATTGGTGCATTATTTGCAGTACTCGGACCTGGTTGGTTAGGTGCGACAGTATTTAACGCACCTCATAATTTACATATCATACAAAATGATGTAGGTAAAACGATTCAACACATGCCCTGGCTTGTGATCATTCTTGTAGCTGTAGTAGCGATGATTGTTATTTCACAAACAGCAACAGCATCGATTATGGTACCCATCGTCATGAGTATGGGAATTCCACCCATGTATTTTGTAGCAATGGTACAAACATTAAATGTTAACTTTGTTATACCTGCGCAACCAACGTTATTATTCGCAGTTAATTTAGATGAAACAGGACGTACACGACCTACAAGCTTTATTATTCCAGGATTCTTTGCAATAGGTATTTCAGTTATTGTTGGTTTTATAATAAAAATAATATTAGGATATTAGTTTATAATAGAGTATTAGTCATATAAACAATGTAAAGTTTCATGAAAATTTAATAGATTGAGAAGACCTTTTGTGCCTTTTTGAATATTGAAGAGAAGAATTGTATTCTTCTCTTATTTTTATTTTAAAACAGAGAATTTCAAAAAAATATATATTCATTAAAAATGAATAAAAATTCAATTTTTATAATTTATTGTTTGTTCAAAACGTTTATTTTTAATTTAACACTATTGATATATTTAATTTTTTTCGATAGTTTCAATGGAATAAAATATATAAATATTCAGTTTTCTAAAATAATTTTATGAATGTAATTTGCATTTTTATTTAATTTTAGATATTGTCATCATGTGAATCATTCACGTAAATAAAATATAAGTCGTACATATAATATTCAAAGGAGGATCTTAGTTGAAAAAAGAAAAAATAATGGATTGGCCCACCTTTATAGGTACTGTGATTGTCTTGCTTGCAGCAGTTATATCTATGATGGTCTTTCCAAGTGCAAGTGAGAAAGTTATTACTGATATAAATAGTGCTATTTCTAACTCGATAGGATCTGTTTACTTATTTATAGGTTTAGCTGTTTTATCCTTTGTACTCTATATTGCTTTCGGCCGATATGGTAATGTGACTTTAGGAAAAGCAAGTGATAAACCTGAATTTAATAATTTTAGTTGGGCTGCAATGCTATTTTGTGCAGGCATTGGTTCAGATATTCTTTATTGGGGCGTTATCGAATGGGCCTTCTATTATCAAGTACCTCCAAATGGAGCTAAAGGAATGACTGATGAGGCGCTTACATATGCAACGCAATATGGCATGTTTCATTGGGGACCTATTGCATGGGCAATTTATGTATTACCAGCTTTGCCTATTGGCTATTTAGTATTTGTAAAGAAACAACCAGTATATAAAATTAGTCAAGCTTGTCGTCCAGTACTGAAAGGACAAACTGATAAATTTTTAGGTAAATTAGTAGATATCTTATTTATATTTGGACTATTAGGAGGAGCGGCAACCTCTTTAGCATTAGGTGTGCCATTAATTTCTTCTGGAATTGAACGATTAACAGGTATAGATGGAGACAATATGGTTATTCGCTCAATTATACTTTTCACAATCACAGTCATTTTTGCCATTAGTTCTTATACGGGTTTAAAAAAAGGAATACAAAAATTAAGTGATATTAACGTATGGTTATCATTCTTACTACTTGCATTTGTATTTATTGTAGGTCCAACCATCTTTATTATGGAAACAACGTTAACTGGCTTTGGGAATATGATGCGAGATTTCTTCCATATGGCAACATGGATGGAGCCATTTGGTGGAATTAGAAATCGTAAAGAAACAAATTTCCCTCAAGATTGGACGATATTTTATTGGTCATGGTGGCTTGTATACGCACCATTTATTGGTTTATTTATTGCTCGAATTTCAAAAGGTCGTCGTCTCAAAGAAGTCATATTAGGAACAATTGCTTATGGTACATTGGGATGTGTCTTATTCTTTGGTATTTTTGGTAACTATGCCGTTTATTTACAAATTAGTGGACAGTTTAATGTGGTTGATTTTTTAAATAAACATAGTACTGAAGCAACAATTATAGAAGTTATGCACCAATTGCCAATGGGTTCTTTAATTATAGTGTTGTTCTTAATATCTGCATTTTTATTCTTAGCAACGACTTTTGATTCAGGTTCTTATATTTTAGCAGCTGCTTCTCAGAAGAAGGTAATAGGGGAACCATTAAAAGCGAATCGTTTATTCTGGGCTTTCGCTTTATGTCTATTACCTTTCTCCCTTATGTTAGTTGGTGGAGAACGAGCTCTTGAAGTGTTAAAGACTGCTTCATTATTAGCAAGTGTACCACTTCTATTTATATTTACGTTTATGATGATATCCTTTATTATCACACTTAATAAAGATCGGATTAAACTGGAAACAAGAGCAGATAAACTAAAAGAAGTAGAACGACGTTCACTTCGTATTGTTCAAGTTAAATCAGACCCTGAAGACGATAATTTATAATGTAAAAATGATAATACATTTAAAAATCCTCAGAAATTAGATAATAAATCTAATTTCTGAGGATTTTTGAATCATATTGATAATAAATTAAGTTATAAATCTTCTTCTTTTGGTATAGGATAATGTTCGAAAATATCTCCAGATTCAATCGCAGAGCTTAAATTTTCTAACCATTTATAATATAATTTTGTGTGGTTCAATTGGGATTGTATACGATCTATTTTTTCTTTTTCTTCTTCACTTAAATGATTAGTTTGTATTATGTTTTGAAGAATGTTTTCTGCTTTTTTCGTCGCTTCTAAATTTGTATCGACTTCACGTTCCCATTTTTGTGTGAAAAAGTTTCGAAAAAAATTAAAAAAATCTTTCTCGGCTATAAAATGTTGTTTGCGACTGCCACGGGTAAATTGTTGCTTAACGATATCGTATTCTTGCAATTTTTTTACACCCGCACTCATACTAGGTTTGCTCATTTGCAAATGTTCACGCATTTCATCAAGCGTCATACTACCTTCAAAAACCATCGTACCGTAAAGATTACCAACACTACGATTTGTACCATATAAATCCATGGTTTCACCAATTGAGTTGATAACTAAATCTTTCGCTTCCTCTATTTTTTGATTAATATTATAAGAATTGCTCATATTGCACCTCACTTATTTTAACCTTCATAAGATGTGAAATATTAACACAAATTTTACATTCTCACTCATTATATGATTTTTTCTTAAGAGTTTCAAAACTCAATTTTAATTCCCACAATATTTAAAATGATATAAAAAATATATAAAGATGCTTTTTGCAATGACTTAAGAAATATGATAAGCTACTTTTGTAAAATTCGTTAAATAAAAATTTAACAAACTTAACGGAGGTAGTATGATGGAACTTGTAAAAGCATTGTCTAATCGCCAATATATCAATGGTGAATGGGTAGAGAGCGCTAACAAAAATACTAGAGATATTATTAATCCATATAATCAAGAAGTGATTTTTACTGTTACTGAAGGGACTAAGGAAGATGCAGAACAGGCTATTTTAGCAGCACGTCGTTCATTTGAAAATGGTGAGTGGTCACAAGAAACAAGTGAAGTCAGAGGTAAAAAAGTAAGAGCAATTGCTGATAAAATTACAGAAAATCGTGATGAATTAGCCAAATTAGAAACGCTAGATACTGGTAAGACATTAGAGGAATCTTATGCAGATATGGATGATATTGCAAATGTGTTTAATTATTTTGCAGGTTTAGCGGATAAAGACGGAGGAGAAATTATTGATTCTCCAATACCTAACACTGAAAGTAAACTTGTCAAAGAACCTGTAGGTGTAGTTACACAAATTACGCCTTGGAATTATCCATTATTACAAGCTTCATGGAAAATTGCACCTGCATTAGCAACTGGTTGCTCATTAGTAATGAAACCAAGTGAAATTACGCCATTAACAACAATTCGTGTATTTGAATTAATGGAAGAAGTTGGATTCCCTAAAGGGGTTATCAACCTAATATTAAGTAGTGGTGAAGAAGTAGGAGATACATTATCAGGTCATAAAGAAGTTGATTTAGTATCATTTACGGGTGGAATTGAAACTGGTAAACACATTATGAAGAATGCTGCAAATCATGTAACTAATATTGCATTAGAGCTTGGCGGAAAGAATCCAAATATTATTTTTGATGATGCTGATTTTGAATTAGCTGTAGATCAAGCATTAAATGGCGGATATTTCCATGCAGGTCAAGTTTGTTCAGCAGGTTCAAGAATTTTAGTGCATAACGATATTAAAGATAAATTTGAAAAAGCATTAATTGAACGTGTTGGAAAAATTAAATTAGGTAATGGATTTGATAGTGATACAGAAATGGGTCCAGTGATTTCTCCAGAACATCGAGATAAAATTGAAAAATATATGAAAGTTGCTAAAGATGATGGTGCAACAATTGCTATCGGTGGGAAACGTCCAGACGATGAAGATTTAAAAGATGGTTTATTCTTTGAACCAACTGTAATCACTAATTGCAATACTCATATGAGAATTGTTCAAGAAGAAGTATTTGGTCCTGTTGTTACAGTAGAAGGGTTCGATAATGAAGAAGAAGCGATTGCACTCGCAAATGATTCAATTTATGGTTTAGCAGGTGCAGTATTTTCTAAAGATATAGGAAAAGCACAACGTGTAGCTAATAAATTAAAACTAGGCACAGTTTGGATTAATGACTTCCATCCTTACTTCGCTCAAGCGCCATGGGGTGGTTATAAACAATCTGGTATTGGACGTGAGTTAGGTAAAGAAGGATTAGAAGAATACTTAATCTCTAAACATATTCTTACAAATAGAAATCCAGAACCTGTAAATTTCTTTAGTAAATAACTTTTACAATTTAACTATAAAGGACCGTAGACGTATTATTTTACGGTCCATTTATTTTGAAGAATAAAGACGTATCAAATCAAACTAAATTGTATTTAAATAGAAGATTTAT
The DNA here is from genome assembly GCF_001809305.1 of Staphylococcus sp. HMSC072H03. Lineage (NCBI taxonomy): Bacteria > Bacillati > Bacillota > Bacilli > Caryophanales > Staphylococcaceae > Staphylococcus > Staphylococcus sp. HMSC072H03. Next base: position 218,871 of record NZ_KV796914.1, on the reverse strand, counting down.
ATTTTTATAGGAGGACGACAATATATGAGTAAAAATCAATCATATGATTACGTAATTATTGGCGGAGGAAGCGCTGGATCAGTATTGGGAAATCGTTTGTCAGAAGATAAAAATAAAGAAGTACTTGTACTAGAAGCAGGACGTAGTGATTATCCATGGGATTTATTTATACAAATGCCTGCAGCATTGATGTTTCCTTCAGGAAATCCATTTTACGATTGGAGATACCAAACTGAAGAAGAACCGCATATGGGACGTAAGGTAGACCATGCTCGAGGTAAAGTATTAGGTGGTTCAAGTTCAATTAATGGTATGATTTATCAACGTGGTAATCCAATGGATTATGAAGGATGGGCTGAACCAGAAGGAATGGAAACTTGGGACTTTGCACATTGTTTACCTTATTTTAAAAAACTAGAAAAAACATTTGGAGCTGCACCATATGATAAATATAGAGGACATGACGGTCCGATTAAATTAAAACGTGGACCAGCCACAAATCCATTATTTAAATCATTCTTCGATGCAGGTGTTGAAGCAGGTTATCATAAAACAAACGACGTCAATGGATATAGACAAGAAGGCTTTGGTCCATTTGATAGTCAAGTACATAATGGCCGTCGTGTTTCAGCTTCACGTGCCTATTTACGTCCTGCAATGAAGCGTAAAAATTTAACAGTTAAAACACGTGCATTTGTTACTAAAATACATTTTGAAGGTAAGAAAGCTACAGGTGTAACGTTTAAACGTAATGGTAAACTTCATACTGTGAATGCCGGTGAAGTAATTCTTTCAGGTGGTGCATTTAATACACCTCAGTTATTGCAATTGTCTGGTATTGGTGATTCTGAATTCTTAAAATCTAAAGGTATAGAACCACGCATGCACTTACCTGGTGTTGGAGAAAACTTCGAAGACCATTTAGAAGTATATATTCAACATAAATGTAAGCAGCCTGTTTCACTACAACCAAGCTTAGATGTAAAACGTATGCCTTGGATTGGATTACAATGGATATTTGCACGTAAAGGTGCAGCAGCTTCAAACCACTTTGAAGGTGGTGCTTTTGTTAGATCTAACAATCAAGTTGCATATCCAAATTTAATGTTCCATTTCTTGCCAATTGCTGTAAGATATGATGGTCAAAAAGCACCGGTGGCGCATGGATATCAAGTACATGTTGGTCCTATGTATTCAAATTCACGTGGTAGTTTAAAAATTAAATCAAAAGATCCATTTGAAAAACCAAGTATTGTATTCAATTATTTATCAACAAAAGAAGATAAACAAGAATGGGTTGAAGCAATTCGAGTAGCACGTAATATTTTATCTCAACCTGCAATGGATCCATATAATGGTGGTGAAATCTCACCAGGACCATCTGTACAAACAGATGAAGAAATTCTTGATTGGGTACGTAAAGATGGCGAAACTGCTTTACATCCTTCTTGTAGTGCTAAAATGGGGCCAGCGTCAGATCCAATGGCAGTTGTAGATCCATTAACTATGAAAGTACATGGCATGGAAAATTTACGTGTCGTTGATGCATCTGCTATGCCTCGCACTACTAATGGTAATATTCATGCACCAGTTTTAATGCTCGCTGAAAAAGCAGCTGATATCATTCGTGGTAAAAAACCATTAGAACCACAATATGTTGATTACTATAAACATGGTGTTAGTGACGAGAATGCTGGAGCAATGGAATTCGATCCATACTATAAACATTAATAAGATAGTTATATGAAATAAGGGTTGGAATCAAAGATGATTCTAACCTTTTTATTTTAAATATCCCCTTCTACAACATTTTTAATACGTAAAGGCATATAATGAATGACAGAGAAGGAGTGATATGAAATGATTAAAGATTTAGTGCAACGTTTACAAGATAAGGAAAAGCGTATGATCGAGATTCGAAGACATTTACATAAATATCCTGAGTTATCATTTCATGAAACTGAGACACCCAAATATATTGCTAATTTTTATAAAGATAAAGAGTGTAAGGTAGAAACAAATATAGGACAAAATGGTGTAAAAGTAACGATAGATAGTGGTAAACCTGGGAAAACGATTGCTATTCGAGCAGATTTTGATGCGCTTCCCATTCAAGAAGATACTGGTTTATCATTTGCTTCTAAAAACGAGGGAGTCATGCATGCGTGTGGACATGATGCACATACAGCATATATGCTTATTTTGGCAGAAACATTGATAGAAATGAAATCTCAGTTCAGTGGCAAAGTAATTGTTATTCATCAACCCGCTGAAGAAATGCCACCTGGTGGAGCTAAAGGTATGATTGAAGATGGCGTATTGGATGGCGTTGATCATGTTTTAGGCACCCATGTGATGACTAATATGGCTCCTGGTAAAGTCTATTATCATAAGGGTAACGTTCAAACAGGACGTTCTTACTTTAAATTAATTGTAAAAGGTGAAGGAGGACATGGTTCTTCTCCGCATACTGCAAATGATGCGATTGTAGCGGGAGCTAATTTCGTTACTACCGCTCAAACAGTGGTCTCACGTCGCCTTAATCCATTTGAAACGGGTGTCGTCACAATTGGATCATTTGATGGTAAAGGTCAATTTAATGTGATTAAAGATAAAATAACCATTGAAGGTGACGTTCGCGCTTTGACAGATGCTACACGCGATCGTATTGAAACGGCTTTAAAACAAATGGTTCATGGTTTGGCAGAAACATTTGATGTAAATTGTGAATTTACATTTAGTAAAGATTATCCTGCATTGTATAATGATCCTGACTTTACTGAATATGTTGCAGAAACCATTAACCAAGCAAAATTAGCTGATGTTAAAGGCATAGAAGTATGCGAACCTCAACCGCCATCTGAAGACTTCGCTTTTTATGCTAAAACATTGCCAAGTACTTTTATATATTCTGGAGCAAAACCGAGAGAGGGTAAAGCATATCCACATCATCATCCTAAATTTACGATTGATGAGTCAAGTATGTTAGTTGCAGCAGAAGCAGTAGGTGCAGTAGTATTAAACTATTTAACTATTGAATAAGCAGTCAAAATATATATTTAAGTAATAATTCTACATTTTTAAAGTAGAAGTCAAGTGTATACTCTAGTATTAAAGAATTTGTCATGATAGTATTATCCTATATTTAGATATTGGGGTGAGTTGATGAGTTTTTATGATTTTATGCAAGGATTTATTGATGATAAGACCCCATTAGGTGAACTTGCATCATGGATAAATCAAGACCAAAATTTTCCAAAACATGAATATCTTGCTGAAAATATACTTGATTACTTTTCTAAGACGTCGATGTTGGATCATGAATTCTTAGAAATTGTTAAACGTTCCCTTTCATTATATGAAGGAAGATAGAGATGAATAGCAGAATTAAAAATGATAGCTTAAAGCTAGTTAAGAAATGAAGGAACTAAGAAATGACTTTAACTGATAGTTATAAAACATATGTAATAGAAGAAAAAGAAGAACAGACTATGTCTATCGAAAAAAATAATGATGTTCAATTATATACAGTACTTGAGTCAATAAACGAGTTAACAAACGATTCAATATGTGTTTTGAATCACTTGTTTGTTAATGAAGGTAATGAACCTCAATTTGAATCTAAATTTTTAGAGCGCACTAAATATTTACAAGATGTGCCAGGATTCAAAGCTTTACGTTTTTTACGTCCTCAAACTAAGCATCGTCATTATATTATTTTGACGTTATGGAAAGATCGACAATCGTTCTATGATTGGCAAAGTTCAGCCGCTTATGATAAAACGCATAAAAAAAGAGGCACTAAACAAGGTGTCGATAATAAAATAGTTAATCGCGATTTATCTTATAATGTAAGAATAGAACTTGCTAATTTAGAAACGAATGTTGATATAGATAATATATTTAATCTTTTTTATATTTAAAACAAATACCGCATAGGATTGCGTGAAATTAAGATGTGTGATTTTATGAACGATGAAAACTTAAAAATTGGAAGGAAAATAAAGTAATGAATCATTTAAATTTATTAGCACCAGAGACATATAATATTGTATCTGAAATAGAAAAACATGCTTCAAATCAAAGTAAACAAGCAATTATTTATGAAAACGGTGTAGAAGAACCCATTAGTGTTACATACTCTGAATTAATTAAAAACGCTAATAAAGTAGGACATGTATTATTAAACCATGGACTAAAAAAAGGCGATAAAGTGTTAATCATGATGCCACGTGCTATCATCACGTATGAACTTTATATTGCAGCATTAAAATTAGGTATTGCAATTATCCCAAGTTCTGAAATGTTAAGAACAAAGGATTTACAATATCGTATTACGCATGGAGAAATTAATGCAGTTATTGTATTAGCTGATTTTATAGAAGAATTTAGAGATATTGAAGAATATAACGAATTAACAAAATTTGTGATTAACGGAAATCAAGAGAATTGGATTAGTATTGAAGATGAAAAAGCAAAGCAAAGTGATAAATTAGACATAGCCAATACAACAAGAGATGATGTTGCTATTTTATCTTACACTTCTGGAACTACAGGTAATCCAAAAGCTGTTACACATTCTCATGGTTGGGGATATGCTCATATGAAAATGGCACCTGAACATTGGTTAGCTATAAAAGAAGATGACTTAGTGTGGGCAACAGCTGCACCTGGTTGGCAAAAATGGGTATGGAGTCCATTCCTATCTATTATGGGATCAGGAGCGACAGCATTTGTGTATAATGGTAAATTTAATCCTTCCCGTTATTTATCACTATTACAAAACTTTAAAATTAATGTGCTTTGCTGTACACCAACAGAATACCGTATGATGGCAAAATTAGATAACTTAGATCAATACAATTTAGATCATTTACACAGTGCAGTATCTGCAGGGGAACCATTAAATAGAGAAGTAGTTGAACAATTCCGTAAACATTTTAATTTAACAGTGCGTGACGGATATGGACAAACAGAAAGTACGTTACTAATTGGTTTCTTAAAAGATACAGAACCACGTCCTGGTTCTATGGGTAAAGCTATTCCGGGTAGTCGTGTAGCAGTTGTTGATGATGATGGAAACAAAGTGGATACAAATGTAAAAGGTAATATAGCATTACCACTTGATTTCCCTGGATTATTTAAAGGTTACTTTAAAGATGAGAAACGTACAAAAGAGGCACATGCAGGAGATTATTACATTACTGGAGATTTAGCACATATCGACGAAGATGGCTATTTCTGGTTTGAAGGTCGCCGTGACGATATTATTATTAGTTCTGGTTATACTATTGGACCTTTCGAAGTTGAAGATGCACTCACAAATCATGAAGCGGTAAAAGAATGTGCAGTTGTAGCAAGTCCACATCCAATTCGTGGCAATATTGTTAAAGCATTTATTATTTTAAAAGAGGGCTATAAACCAAGTGATGATTTAGTGAAAGAGTTACAAACTTTCTCTAAAAAAGTAGTCGCACCATATAAATATCCACGTGCGATTGAATTTGTAGAAGATTTACCAAAAACAAACTCTGGCAAAATTCGTCGTGTTGAATTACGCGATGCTGAACGCACAAAATATAACAACGCTCAAAATAAATAATCATATTCACCACACTGATAAATTAGTATGTCACTAATTTATCAGTGTTTTTTTATGATGAGAATACTGATGTATCAGATAACATGAATATTGAAAATTTGTCTATATTTAGAAAAATTAAAAATAAAGATAATTTTAATTGTATTTCACGTGTTATTATGACATACTTTTAAATAATTAGTATGACATAATAAAAATTTGAGGTGATTTATAATGACTAAATATATTTATGCGTTTGATGAAGGACAAAAATCAATGAGAGATGTATTGGGAGGTAAAGGAGCTAATCTATCTGAAATGAAACGCTTAGGTTTACCTGTACCAGATGGTTTCACCATTACCACAACAGCATGTATTGAGTATTTAAAACAAGGTAAGTCATTATCTACTGACATCAAAACAGAATTAATTGATCACTTGGCTTCATTTTCAGAGAGAACCGGAAAAATATTCTCTTCTGATACTAATTTATTACTTGTTTCTGTAAGAAGTGGTGCAAAAATTTCTATGCCAGGAATGATGGATACAATATTAAACTTGGGCTTAAATGATGAGAATGTAGAAAAATTAGCTAAAAAAACTGGGGATAAACGTTTTGCTTATGACTGTTATCGTCGTTTATTACAAATGTTTGGTGAAGTCGTATATAGTGTACCTATGCAAGCATTTGATACATATTTCGAACAGTATAAAAAACAACATCATTTTGAGAATGACGCTGCCATTAGTGCAGAGGGTTTAAAAGAAATTTGTAAGCGCTTTAAGGAAATATATGTAGAAGAAGTACATAAACCTTTCCCACAAGAGCCTTTGAAACAACTGGAAGAAGCTATAGAAGCTGTATTTAAATCTTGGGATAATGATCGTGCTCGTATTTACCGAGATTTAAATGATATTCCACATGACATCGGCACAGCAGTAAATATCCAAGAAATGGTTTTCGGTAATAGTGGAGATAATAGTGGAACAGGTGTTGCTTTTACGCGTAATCCAGTGACTGGCGAAAATAAATTATTTGGTGAATATTTACTTAATGCACAAGGAGAAGATGTTGTTGCTGGTATTCGTACACCTAAAGATATCTCAACATTACATGATCAAATGCCAGAGGTTCATCAAGCATTTGTAGATGTGACAAAACAATTAGAAAAACACTATAAAGATATGCAAGATATTGAATTTACAATTGAAAATGGACAATTATATTTACTCCAAACTCGTAATGGTAAACGTACAGCACGTGCAGCTATTCAAATTGCTGTAGATTTAGTGAATGAAGGTATTATTACTAAAAAAGAAGCAATGAAAAAAGTTGAAGTAAAATCAATTGATCAACTGTTGCATCCTAATTTCGATGAGTCTTCATTAAAAGAAGCAACAGTTGTATCTAAAATGGGATTACCTGCGAGTCCAGGTGCTGCAACAGGTCAAATTGTATTTACTGCTGAAGAGGCGAAAGCACAATCAGATCAAGGTAAAAAAGTGATCTTGATGAGACCAGAAACGTCTCCTGAAGATATTGAAGGTATGATTGCAAGTGAAGCGATTGTAACCACACATGGTGGCATGACGTCTCATGCAGCAGTTGTAGCTCGTGGAATGGGTAAATGTTGTGTGACAGGATGTTCTGATTTAGAAATTAATACGAGTGCTAAGACGGTATACTATGGCAATCAAACACTACATGAAGGAGATATGGTTTCAGTTGATGGTTCAGAAGGTGACATTTATTTAGGTGAGATTAAAACAGTCAATGCTGAGCATAGCGAGTCATTCAATCAATTTATGGAGTGGTCAGAAAAGACAGCTCGTTTAAAAGTACGTATGAATGCAGAAACACCTCAAGATATTAAAGTGGGTTACCAATTTGGTGCTAAAGGCATCGGATTAGTACGTACAGAGCATATGTTCTTTGGGGCTGAGCGACTAGTAGAGATGAGACGTTTCATCTTATCATCCTCTCGTGAAGACCGTCTCGAAGCACTTAATCATATTAAACAATATCAAGTAGAAGACTTTAAAGAAATTTTTAAATTATCAGGTGAACATCCTACAATAGTACGTTTACTTGATCCGCCATTGCATGAGTTCTTACCACATTCTGAAGAGGATATTGCGAATGTTGCGAAGCAATTAAATATTTCAAAGGAAACATTAGATAAACGCATTGTGGATTTAAACGAAGTGAATCCAATGCTTGGACATCGTGGTTGTCGTTTAGCCATCACATACCCTGAGTTATATGAAATGCAAGTAGAAGCGATTATTGAAAGTGTATTTAAATTAAAAGAAGAAGGCATTCAGTGTAAACCAGAAATTATGATTCCGTTAGTGTCTACAGTCGAAGAATTTACTACTTTAAAAGAAAACCTTGTTAAGACTATTGATCAATTAGAAAAACAACATCAAGAAAGCGTAGATTACTCAATGGGAACAATGATCGAAACGCCTCGTGCATGTCTTATTTCAGACGAATTAGCAAAATATTGTGATTTCTTCAGCTTTGGTACGAACGATTTAACACAATTGTCATTTGGTTTTTCTAGAGATGATGCAGGGAAGTTTATAAATGTGTATACTGAAAGAAATATATTGAAACTTGACCCGTTCCAAACATTAGATGAAGATGGCGTTGGAAAACTAATTGAAATGGCAGTTAAACAGGCAAAGAAAGTGAACGAAAATATTAAGATTGGTGTATGTGGTGAATTAGGTGGAGATGCAAAATCTATTCATTATTTCAATCACTTACCAATTGATTATGTATCATGTTCACCATTCCGAATTCCAGGAGCAATTTTAGCGACTGCTCAGAGTCAAGTGGAGGAAAGTGAGTAATCAAAAATGAATGAAGTCGAGTCACAAGCACATAATTTAAAATTATTTATTGTTTCAGATTCAATTGGAGAAACTGCTCAACGTATGATTCATGCAACTTTAACCCAGTTTCCAGATTTAAATAATGTAGAAATAAAAAAATTTCCTTATATTAAAGATGAGGAAGAATTTTTAAATATATTAAATTTAGCGAAAGAACACCACGCAATAGTAGCTACGACATTAGTAAGTGAATCATTTAATGCACTTGGTCACGAATTTGCTAGAGAACATCATATCCCATATGTAGATTATATGTCTGATTTAATTAGCATTATTGAACACGTGACAGGTGAAAAACCATTGATGGAAAGTGGTGCGTTAAGAAAGTTAAATGAAGCTTATTTTAAGCGTATTGAAGCGATTGAATATTCAGTTAAATATGATGATGGTAAGCATTTTTCTGATATAGGCGAAGCGGATGCGTTGATTGTAGGGGTATCACGTACTTCAAAGACACCATTAAGTATGTATTTAGCGAATAAAGGCTACAAAATAGCAAACATTCCTTTAGTACCTGAAGTTAGTATTCCAGACAGTGTTTTTAAGCAAAAAGGGTTACAAGTATTTGGATTAACTGCAAGTCCACAGTATATTGCAAATATACGAAAAAGTCGTGCTGAAACATTAGGTTTGTCGAAAGAGTCTCAATATAATAATTTAAATCGTATAAAAGAAGAACTCAGTTATGCAGAAGAAGTATTTAAAAAATTAAATGCTACAGTGATTAATACTGAGTATAAATCAATTGAAGAATCAGCTTTTTATATTGAAAAGTTTTTACAAAATAATAAATAATCATTATATAAGGTTGTAAGTAAATCATTAAGTGATTGTAATGACATCATGTTATAATAAAACTTTGATCATTCAACTATTCTTACTATTTAACTTATATTGATAAATTTTTTGCTTAATTTAATGATAATGAATTCATTAATTCGAATATTTAAGTTTTTCTGATTTACAATTGACTATATTTGTTTTAACATAGTAATGAAAGACTTAACACATTACTAAAACAATATATTGATTACTAGATATTAGGGAAACAAGAGCAACAGGTAATTATAATATATTGTGAAACATAATTTTTGGAGAGGTGTACAAACATGACAGAATCAAAAGATATGATTATTGTCGGTGCTGGTGTAATTAGTACAACAGTTGCATCTATGTTCAATGAACTTGTACCTAACTGGAACATCGATCTTTATGAACGTTTAGATCGTCCAGGTATCGAAAGTTCAAATGAACGTAACAATGCTGGTACTGGTCACGCTGCATTATGTGAATTAAACTATACTGTAAGACAACCAGATGGTACGATTGACATTGAAAAAGCAAAAGAAATTAACGAACAATTTGAAATTTCTAAACAATTTTGGGGTCATTTAGTAGAATCAGGACAAATTAAAGATCCTAGAGATTTCATTCATCCTTTACCACATATCAGTTTCGTACGTGGTAAAAACAACGTTCAATTCTTAAAAGAACGTTACGAAAAAATGAAAGATTTCCCTATGTTCGATGATATCGAATACACTGAAGACATCGAAGTAATGAGAAAATGGATTCCATTAATGATGCAAGGTCGTTTCGATGATGGCTTAATGGCTGCTAGTAAAATCGACGAAGGTACTGACGTTAACTACGGTGAATTAACTCGTAAAATGGCACATAACTTACAAAACGACGATTCAAACGTAAACGTCAACTATAATCATGAAGTACAAGACTTCAAACGTTTATCTAACGGTAAATGGCAAGTTAAAATTAAAGATTTAGCTAACAATAAAGTCTTTACTAAAGAAGCTGACCATGTATTCATCGGTGCTGGTGGTGGATCTATTCCATTATTACAAAAAACTGGTATCGAAGAAGGTAAACATATCGGTGGTTTCCCAATCATTGGTCAATTTATCGCTTGTACAAATCCAGAAGTTATCGAACAACATGATGCGAAAGTTTATGGTAAAGAGCCACCTGGCACACCACCAATGACTGTTCCTCACTTAGATACTCGTTATATCGATGGTGAAAGAACATTATTATTCGGACCATTCGCAAATGTTGGCCCTAAATTCTTAATTCACGGTTCTAACTTAGATTTATTCAAATCAGTTAAACCACACAATATCACTACGTTATTAGCTGCAGCAGTTAAGAATATGTCATTACTTAAATATTCATTTGACCAAATCATCATGACTAAAGAAGGTTGTATGAACCACTTACGTACGTTCTACCCTGAAGCTCGTGATGAAGATTGGCAAGTATATACTGCTGGTACACGTGTACAAGTTATTAAAGATGATGAAAAAGAAGGTAAAGGATTCATCCAATTCGGTACAGAAGTGGTTGACTCTAAAGACCACTCTATCATTGCTTTACTTGGTGAATCACCAGGGGCTTCTACATCAGTTTCAGTAGCGTTAGAAGTTATCGAAAGAAACTTCGAACAATATTTAGATGAATGGAAACCAAAAATCAAAAAAATGATTCCTTCATATGGTGAATCATTAATTCATGATGTTGACTTAATGAGAAAAACTCGTCGTTTAACATCTAAACAATTAGAATTAGGTTTCTATGAAAATACTAATGCTAAATAAGAAAAATTAGAAAACTGTTAACAGGACATCACGTTCTGTTAACAGTTTTTTTATTAAATAAATTTAATGGTTATAACTGCTTAAAAACATGAAAAAAGTGATGAGCACGTGACTCATCACTTTTAAATAAAAATCTGACTATTAATTTTTATTTACTGAAGCATCGTAGATTGAATCTACTGCATCGCCTAAAGCTTTATCAAATTCTTCTTTTGATTGGCCTGCACGTAAATCACTTGCTAATGCACGTGAGAAGCTTGCAATTAATTCATCATTGTCTTTTAATAATTTGTTTGCTTCGTCTCTGCTGTAGCCACCAGATAATACAACAACACGAACAACATTTGGATGATCAGCTAATTCTTTGTATAAGTTAGCTTTAGTAGGGATAGTTAATTTTAGCATTACTAATTGATCATCATTTAAAGAATCTAAGCCTTTTTTAAGTTCAGCTTTTAATACTTCTTCGATTTCAGCTTTGTCTTTAGCGTTAATGTTTACTTCAGGTTCAATGATAGGTACTAAACCTTTAGCAATGATTTTTTTAGCAATTTCAAATTGTTGTTCAACAACGTCTTTGATACCTTGTTCATTTAATTCTAAGATGTTAGAACGCATTTTAGTACCGAAGATATGACGTTCAACTGCACGGTCTAAAGTTTCATCTAAGTTGTCGATAGGTTTCATTAATTGGACACCATTTTGCTCTTCAGCTAAACCTTTGTCGACTTTTAAGAAAGGAACGACACCTTTATCAGCTAAGTAGTCACCAGTATATTTACCTTCAACTTCACGATCCATAGTTTGTTCAAATAGAATCGCACCTAAAATTTTATCTGAAGTAAATGAAGGTGAAGTGACAACACGTGTACGCATATCATGTACAAGTTGGAACATTTCGTCATCATTGCTGTATTGATCTTCGTTTACACCATATTCTTTTAATGCTTTTGGAGTACTACCACCACTTTGGTCTAATGCAGCGATGAATCCTTTCCCATGACTTACTTTTTCTAATTGTTCTTTATTCATTATGCCTTTCACTCCTTTAATAAACTTTCAATATCATTATCGTAAAAAATAATAATATTCTCAAGTATAAAGTAATTAATTATTGAAATTTCTTAATTAACAATTTACAATTTTATGAAATTACCGTATTTATACATTTAATGTAAACATTCAAACATATTCAAAGGGGATTGTTATGAAACAACGTATATTAATTATTGGTAGCCCTGGTTCTGGAAAATCAACATTGGCATATCAACTACATTTAAAATATCAACTGCCACTTTACCATATTGATCAAATTCAATGGCTTAATAATAAAAACGTCATTACTTTTGAAGAATTAAAACAAAAACTTGAATCTATTGTAGTAAAAGAGGAATGGATTATTGATGGAAATTATTCTAGTACACTTAGTATGAGATTAAAATATGCAACTAAAGTCATATGGATTAAAGAACCAAGAGTAAAATGTATACTTAGAGTAATCAAGCGTTACATATATTCACTATTTAACAGAGAACATATCGGAGGAAATCCTAAAACATTAAGTTTTGAATTTATTAAGTATATTTGGGATTTTCCTAAAAATAATGAGCAATTTATCATGCAACAAATGAAAAGATCAATACCAAATGTTCAGTGGATCATCGATGATTCTAAAGCATTATCTTTACGTTTTCTTTAAAATTTTAATATATGTAAATATTAAATAGAATATTTTATAAAACTTTAGTGTATCGTATATTTTTTGTTAAAATATGCTATTCTAAAGTAAGTTAAGTTCTTATTAATTGAAGTTAGTCTTTATTTTTAAATCGTTTATATATGATAACTAAGTTCTTAATTAATACTTATATACTTTCTTGGAGGAACAGTAATGAAGAAAAATAAAATTTTTGCTGTATTAACAACAAGTGCTCTATTATTGGCGGCTTGTAGTAACGGAGATAATGCATCTGATAGTGGACAAAAAGATGGAAATCAGAAAAATGAGCAATCTAGTAATCAAAGTGGTAATAGTCAAAGTGATGCATTGAAAAAAAATAATGATAAAAATACAAATGAAAATAAAGTAGAGTATCCTAAAGATGGTGTTAAAGGGATTTATGTAACAAGTAATTCTACACAGGGTGCTAAAATGGATGAGTTAGTTAAATTCATCAAAGATTCTAATTTAAATACCATGGTTATCGATGTGAAAGATGATACAGGTAACATTACTATGAAATTAAATACAGGCAATAAACAAGTGGATAAAAATACGCTTGATATTGTAGATGGTAAAAAATTATTAAAAAAACTACATGATAATAATATTTATCCAATTGCACGTATTGTGACATTTAAAGATACAAAATTAGCAAATGAACACCCTGAATGGACATTCAGAAATAGTGATGGTTCTGTTTGGACAAATGGTAAAGGAGATAGCTTTGTTAATCCATTTATGAAAGAAGTATGGAAGTATGATATTGATGTTGCAAAAGCAGCTGCAAAAGCCGGCTTCCAAGATATTCAATTTGACTATGTACGCTTCCCAGAAGGATTTGAAAATCAAGCAGATAGCTTAACTTATAATAAAGGTGAATATAAAAATAGTCAGATGAGTTCAGGCGATCAACGTGTGGATACAATTACTAAATTCTTAGAATACGCAAATAAAGAATTAAAACCAATGGGAGTTAATGTGTCAGCTGATGTATTTGGTTATTCTGCATTAGTTGAAAATGCACCTGGTATTGGTCAAAGCTTCCCTAAAATTTCTAAAAATGTAGATGCCATTTCATCAATGATTTATCCATCTCATTGGAGTAATGGAGATTTCGGTTTACAAGCACCAGATACTGAGCCATATAAAACAGTTAATCGCTATATTCAAAAAGAAAATAGTTTATTAGATACATTAGGTAAAGATAAGCCTATTTCAAGACCATGGATTCAAGACTTTACCGCTTCATATTTAGGTGCTGGTAATTATATTGATTATGATGCAAAAGCGATATCTGAAGAAGTTCAAGCTTTAAAAGATAACGGTGTGAATGAGTTCTTATTATGGAATGCAGGTAATGATTATACAGAAGGTGTTAATTATAATCCTAAAAAAGGCAATGCTAAAGAACAAGACCCTGAAGGTGTAGAACAAACTAAAAACAAAGATGATCAACATTCTGATAGTCAAGATAATGAACAAACGGATAATAAAAATAAATAATATGGAGACCGTTTCTCGTGTATTAATTTAGTATGGAAACGATTTATCTTGTAAAACTATTTAAATGAAAGGAGTGAGTCAGCATTCATTTTGAATTTGTTGACTCACTCCTTTTTTATTTATTAAAAATGTTTAGTAGATCAATAAGAATGACTATGATGTTTTCGTTTAAGTAATAATGAAGTTCCCATAACTAATAGAAGTGAGGCTAAAAGTTGAGTTGAGTGTTGTTGTGTATCGTCTCCAGTACTTGGGAGTGTTTTAACAGAAGATTGTGATGTTTGAGTATTTTTAAGTGACTTAGAGGATGGCACCTCAGAAGAAGCAACTGTTCCTACATAATAACGATTGAGTTCACGTGCACAATCAACAGAATTAACTTGTTTATCATTAGAAGAGGAAGGTGTTTTAGCAGCTTTAGCGATACCTGATTCTGCATGAATACGTGTATCTTGAAGTTGATTAAAGTCACTATATGTACCATTTTTGTACTCAACTTCGCCATTTTTATAAACTTTATACATTCCACTGCCTTCATTTAATCTATTATGACTTATAATTTCAAAGTATGCGCCTTTGTCAACAGTACGACCCAGTCGTTGTAGATTTGGATTACCTCCACTATTAGATAATGCCTCTGTAGCAATTTGTTTAGCGTTTTCTTTAGTCACTAAGTCAGCAGTATGTGCTTCTACAGATTGAGTCGTTGTAAGTAGCATTGTACTTGTTAAAAGTGTAGATGCGATGAAAGATACTTTCTTCATAATGAAAACCCCATTTCATTCATGATCAATTACAACTAGAGTGTAGCATTTGAATAGATCAGAAACAGGGTTTTAAAAAAAATCATAATAAATCTTTAACTTAACTTAAAGAATAAATGTTTTGTAAACATTAAATCAATATTTATCACATAATTTATATAAGGTATTAATATTTCTTTTTAGAAAAATATGAAATGGAACAAGCCATTAAAATCATAAAAATAATATGAGCAATCATCCATAAACCGTATTCTGTCCAGTTAAAGTGAAAGAATGAACGCTTTGCCATAGCGATGAGTGACGGATAAAGAGAGGCAAAAACAATCATTAATAAGACATAACTTAGTTTATATAATGGTTTAAAGACATGATAAATAAGTAAGAAAATAAAATATATTAACCATCCTATAAAAATATGAATGGCTAGTTCTAATAATAATGGCGTTTTGCTTGGGTCAATTAAGAAATCAATATTAATTAACAATAAAGTAAGATGAGTCGATTGAACTAAGACATCCATTATAGCCATTGTAATTAATAAGATGATACTTATAACTAAAGCACTAAGACAATGATAAAAATAATAGATCATAATTTCCCTCCTTCTTATATACATAGTATAAGAATATTCCCTGAAATATTTGGTTTAACACTTTTTAAATTTTTAGAATATTAAAAAAACATATTGACCAACGTTTAAATCAATGATAAGTTATTAATAATTCAATAATCTATTAACTCTTATCAAGAGTGGTGGAGGGATGTGCCCTACGAAACCCAGCAACCGTCATGGTATGACATGGTGCTAATTCACATAAAGTTAATCATACTTTAGAAGATGAGAGAAAGTGTATCGATGCTTTCTCTTAATAGTAGAAAGTATTTTTTTATGTCTTTACATATCTAGTAAGAGTAAATGAGAGTTGAAAATTTATAAAAAGGTGTCAATACATATGAAAAAATTAATAGGTATGATCAGTATTGTATTAGTAATTATTACGCTAACGGCTTGTGGAAATCAGAAAGAAGATAATAAAAAAATTACCGTAGCAGCGTCGCCAGCACCTCATGGTGATGTGTTGAAAAAAGCTAAAGAAGAAATGAAGAAAAAAGGATATGATTTAGAAGTCAAAGAAGTTAATGATTATAAGGTGCCTAATAAATTATTAGATAAAGGCGATGTTGATGCGAACTTCTTCCAACACGTTCCATACTTGAATGCTGAAAAGAAAAGTCATGGTTATAAAATTGAAGAATTAGGTAAAGTGTTTACAACGCCTATGGGTGTATATAGTAAAAAATATAAAAATTTAAAAGACATTCCAGATGGATCGACGATTTACGTTTCTAATAATCCTGCAGAAGAAGGACGTTTTCTATCTTTCTTTGTTAATGAAGGATTAATTAAATTAAAAAAAGGCGTTAAAATTGAAAATGCAAAATTTGAAGATATTGCTGAAAATAAAAAACACTTGAAATTTAACCATCAACAAGGGGCAGAGTTTTTACCAAAAACATATGAGAATGGTGAAGGAGCTGCAGTCATTATAAATTCAAACTATGCGCTTGATAATGGTTTAAAACCGTCTAAAGATGCTATTGTTATGGAAGGTAAATCATCACCATTTGCGAATACGATTGCCGTGCAAGAAGGTCATAAAAATGATGAAAAATTCCAAACATTATTAAAAGTTATGCAATCTAAAGAAATCAAAGCGTATATTAAAAAAGAATATGGCGATGATGTTATTCCATACGAAAACAAATAAGTCATAAAAGGTCTCTATTAGAGGCCTTTTATGATTTACTTTTATAATTGTTTAAAAGATAGAAACAATATATTTTAATTTTTCTGAAAATATTTACAAATCTGACAATTATTAGTAAGATATTGATTATTATCACAAGAATTGAAGTCAATAAAGAAAGTTAGATATAAGTTGTTGATACTTTGGGAGAGGATGAGTCAATTTGAGTAAAGCAGAGGATATGATAAAAGAAGAGAGCAAGTATTTTGCTACTTCAGGACGTATAAAATATTATCCATTAGTGATTGATCATGGATATGGAGCAACTTTAGTAGATATAGATGGAAAAGAATACATCGATTTGTTAGCTAGTGCAAGCTCACAAAATGTGGGTCATGCACCACAACAGGTAGCAGAGGCGATTAAAAAGCAAGTAGATAAATTTATTCATTATACCCCCGCATATATGTATCACGAGCCTTTAGTGAAACTGTCTAAAAAGTTATGCGATATTGCGCCAGGTGATTATGAAAAACGTGTCACATTTGGTTTGAGTGGTTCGGATGCGAATGATGGTATTATCAAATTTGCACGTGCTTATACGGGACGACCCTATATTATCAGCTTTACAAATGCTTATCATGGCTCTACATTTGGAGCGTTATCAATGTCGGCTATCAGTTTAAATATGCGTAAACATTATGGCCCTTTATTAAATGGTTTTTATCATATTCCATTTCCAGATAAATACAGAGGGATGTTTGAACAATCTAAATCAAACACTGTTGAAGAATATTTAGCGCCATTGAAAGAGATGTTTGCTAAATATGTTCCAGCTGAGGAAGTAGCTTGTATTGTGTTAGAAACGATTCAAGGAGATGGTGGACTATTAGAACCAGTAGAAGGCTATTTTGAAGCACTTGAAGCGTTATGTCGAGAATACGGTATTTTAATTGCTGTTGATGATATCCAACAAGGATTAGGTCGTACAGGTTCTTGGAGCTCTGTGGACCACTTTAACTTTACACCAGACCTCATTACATTTGGTAAATCATTAGCAGGTGGATTACCAATGTCAGCGATTGTGGGTCGAAAAGAAATTATTGAAAGTCTTGAAGCACCAGCACATCTATTTACGACAGGGGCAAATCCAGTAAGTTGTGAAGCGGCTCTTGCTACGATTGAAATGATAGAAAACGACGACTTACTAACAGCTAGTTCTGAAAAAGGAAACTACGTGCGTCAACGTATGAATCAATGGGTAGATCAATACGATTACGTAGGAGATGTGCGCGGTATTGGGTTATCTATTGGAATTGATATTGTTAAAGACAAACAGTCAAAAGAAAGAGCTGCTGAAGGAGCATTGAAAATTTGTAATTACTGTTTTGAACATGGTGTAGTGATTATTGCAGTTGCTGGGAACGTCTTACGTTTTCAACCGCCACTCGTTATTACTTATGAACAGTTAGATAAAGCGTTAGATATTATTGAAGAAGCGCTTCAAGCACTACAAGATGGTAATTTAAATCAATATAGTATAGAAGGACAAGGTTGGTAAAATATATTAAAAGAGCAAGAAAAGACATTAAGTGAATGTCTTTTCTTGCTCTTTTTCAGTATACTCCCCTTAAAAAACAATTGAATGTTTCTTAAGGGGATATGAGAAATATAAGTTAGTTCATTATCTTAATCTTTTGGTACGACATAATCATCTTCATCATTCTTTTTAGAATGTTTAATACCATAGAGTACATAAATAACAATACCAACTAAGAACCAGATTAATGTATAAAGTTTAGCTTCAAAACTTAATCCCCAGAATACAAGCAAGACTAATAAAAAGGTAATGACAGGTAATACAGGGAAGAATGGCACTTTAAATGCTGGAACTGGTAAATCTTTGCCTTCACGTTTTCTTAAACTATACATTGCAATAGATACAAACATAAATGCAATTAATGTACCTGCTGAAATTAATTGAGCTAAGAAAGCAAATGGGAACATTGAACCAATTAAAACACCGATAACAGTGAGAATAACAAGCGCTCTATTAGGTAAATGTTTATCATTTAATTTGGCTAACCAAGAAGGTAATAATCCGTCACGACCAAATGAATAAAGTAAACGTGAACCAGCTAACATCATACCGATTAATGCTGTAAACATACCGATGACTGAAATAGCTTGAACTACTGCTGCTACTACACCATGTCCACTTTGACGAAGTGCCCAACCTACAGGTTCAGCATTCCCAGCATATTTTGAATAATGGAACATACCAACTAATACTAAAGCTACAGCTACGAATAAAACAATCGCAATGATTAATGAACCTAAAATACCACGAGGCATCGTTTTTTGCGGATTAATAGCTTCAGCTGAGTTGGCAGCAATTGAATCAAATCCTATGTATGCCAAGAAAATCATTGATACACCCGCATAAATACCTTGCCATCCACCAAAATCACCAGTTTCAGTGACTTTATGCTCAGGAATAAATGGAACATAGTTACTTGCTTGAATTGCTGTTAATCCAACAATAACGAATAAAACAATCGCTAGAACTTTTAAAATAACAAGAATATTTTCGATACGAGCAGCTTCACTCATACCACGAGATAATAATAATGCAGTTAAAATAATAACAATTGCTGCAACTAAGTCTATAATTCCTCCATTTGCACCAAAAGGGTTAGATAAAGACTTAGGTAACGCAATACCTAAAGGAGACACAAGTCCTCTTAAATTGGCTGAAAAACCAGAAGCTACAAAGGCAACGGCAATAAAGTATTCGGCAAGTAATGCCCAACCAGCTACCCATCCAAAGAATTCACCAAATAAAACGTTAATCCAAGAATATGCAGAACCAGCAAAAGGCATGGCTGCAGCCATTTCAGCATATGAAAATGCAACTAAACCAGCAACAATTGCAGCTAATAAGAAAGATAAAGCTACGGCTGGACCAGCATGCTCTGCTGCTACTACACCAGGTAGTGTGAAAATCGATGTTGATACAATAGTACCTACACCTAATGCAAGAAAATCTTTAACACGTAACGTACGTTTTAAATGTCCATCTTTACTTTGATAGATAGTGGGATCTTCTTTTCTAGTAAAATTTTTGAAAAAACTGGCCATAATTATGAACCTCCACTAATAAGTTTAAAATTTAATGAATTAGCTTGTTAGCTATATAACATTTATTATCATAGCATAAAAGAACAGTATTTTGTCTAAAATTTCTGAAAATTTCAAGTTTTCTTACTTTTAATCAAACAAGAATACATAACTAGAAAATTTAAATGATAGATTTGATTATATCAGATAAATCTAAAATAAAAACAACAAAAAAGAGTATATTTACTCCAAAAATATAAAAAGTAGTAATTATATCAATATTGGCACTATAATGATAGAAGACAAGTCAAGTCATTAGACCTTTTTAATTGTGTCATTTTACAATGGTTAAAGTATATTGACCTATTCCAATATGGAATGGTTACTATCGAAAATATGTATTTTATTAATGTTTCGATGCGTACTATAATAAGAAACGTAATAAAGTTACAACGTATTCAAATGTTCTAATAAGTATGTCTTACTATCATTCCCTTAAACATGACATATATAATAGAAAACTCCCATCTCATATTTGAATATGTCTAATTAACTGAGGTTACACTTCAACTTTAAAAATTGAAGTTATTTAAATATAAAGAAGCCGCAATTAACATGTGACTAAGTCTTTCCCTCTTTTTCCCTAAAAAAATAGACATGTGTGTGGCTTCTTTTTAATTGGGTATAAAAAAATAGAAAAGTAATTTTGAAATAAAAAATTTAAATTACAAATGTAAACTTGAAAGGATATGAATATAAAATGGCTAAAGAAAACTATTCTGCTGCAGATATGGTCATTGATACTTTAAAAAATAATAATGTGGATTATGTATTTGGTATTCCAGGTGCAAAAATCGACTATTTATTCGATGCATTAGAAGATGATGGTCCAGAACTTATCGTTACACGTCATGAACAAAATGCTGCAATGATGGCACAAGGCATTGGACGTTTAACAGGTAAACCTGGTGTTGCATTAGTAACAAGTGGTCCAGGGGTAAGTAACTTAACAACTGGATTATTAACAGCTACTTCAGAAGGTGACCCTGTATTAGCAATCGGTGGTCAAGTTAAACGAAATGATTTATTACGTCTTACTCACCAAGCTGTAGATAATGCTGCGTTACTAAAATCATCAACTAAATATAGTGCAGAGGTTCAAGATCCTGAATCATTATCTGAAGTTATGACAAATGCAATCCGCACTGCAACTTCTGGTAAAAATGGTGCAAGTTTCATTAGTATTCCACAAGACGTTATTTCATCTCAAGTGCAAAGTAAAGCAATCGACTTACCAGAAAAACCTCATTTAGGCGTACCAACAGATGAAGAAGTGAATGAAGTGCTTCAAGCAATTAAAGATGCTAAATTCCCTGTATTACTTGCAGGTATGAGAAGTTCTAGTGAAAAAGAAACAGAAGCAATTCGTAAATTTGTTGAAAAAACAAGCTTACCTGTTGTAGAAACTTTCCAAGGTGCTGGTGTAATTAGTCGTGAATTAGAAGACCATTTCTTTGGTCGTGTTGGTTTATTCCGTAACCAAGTGGGTGACGAATTACTAAGAAAAGCTGACTTAGTAGTTGCAATCGGTTATGATCCAATTGAATACGAAGCAAGTAACTGGAATAAAGAATTAGATACTGAAATTATCTCAATTGACGAAGTGCATGCTGAAATTACAAATTACTTACGTCCTAAAAAAGAATTAGTAGGTAATATTGCAGGTACAATTCAAATGATGTCAGAAAAAGTATCTGAACCAATTATTGATCAAAAACATTTAGATGACTTAGAAGAATTAAGAGCAAATATTATCGAAGCTACTGGCATTAAATATGAACATGAAGACGGTATTTTACATCCAGTAGAAATTATCAATACAATGCAAAAAACGTTAACTGATGATACAACTGTTACAGTAGACGTAGGTAGTCACTATATTTGGATGGCTCGTAAATTTAGAAGTTACAATCCAAGACATTTATTATTCAGTAACGGTATGCAAACTTTAGGTGTTGCGTTACCATGGGCTATAGCAGCTGCATTAGTACGTCCAAACACACAAGTTGTATCAGTTGCTGGTGATGGTGGTTTCTTATTCTCAGGTCAAGATTTAGAAACTGCTGTACGTAAAAAATTAAATATCATTCAATTAATTTGGAATGATGGTAAATACAACATGGTTGAATTCCAAGAAGAAATGAAATATAAACGTGCAGCTGGTGTAGCATTTGGTCCAGTAGATTATGTTAAATATGCAGAGTCATTTGGTGCGAAAGGTATTCGAGTAACAAGCCCAGAAGAACTTGAAGCTGCAATTAAAGAAGGTTACGAAACAGAAGGACCTGTTTTAATTGATATTCCAGTAAATTATAAAGATAATATTAAATTATCAACAAATATGTTACCAGATTCTTTAAATTAATTTTCTAAAAAATAGGAGTGAATATTAATATGGGTCACGTATTATATCAACATGGTACATTAGGTACATTGATGGCAGGTTTATTAGAAGGAACTGCCACAATCGATGAATTATTAAAACATGGTGATTCAGGACTAGCAACACTTACAGGTTCAGACGGTGAAGTTATCTTCATTAATGGAGAAGCTTACCATGCAAATGAAAAAAAAGAATTCGTTAAACTTAAAGGTGATGAATTAACACCTTTTGCAACAATTACTAAATTTGAAGCAGATGAATCTTATGAAACTTCTAATAAAGATTCTGAAACAGTATTAAATGAAGTAAAAGAACATATGTTAAGTGATAATTTATTCTCAGCAGTAAAAATCACTGGTAAATTTAAAAAAATGCATGTTCGTATGATGCCAAAACAAGAACCACCATATACAAGATTAATTGATTCAGCACGTAGACAACCTGAAGAAACTCAGGAAGATGTTAACGGTACAGTGATTGGCTTCTTTACACCTGAATTATTCCATGGTATTGGTTCTGGTGGTTTCCATATTCATTTCGCCAACGATGATCGTAATTTCGGCGGACACATTTTAGATTTTGAAGTAGATGATGTAAAAGTTGAAATTCAAAACTTTGAAACATTTGAACAACACTTCCCAATCGATAATAAAACATTCACTAATACTGAAATTGATTATGCAGATATCGATGCAGAAATTAGAGAAGCTGAATAATATATCATCATTAGAGTTCGAATCTTTTAAGATTCGAACTTTTTTATTTCATTAAAATAATATTTTAAGCAATTCAATTTAATGGTATAATGATTTCGAATTTTATGTTTATGGAGGTATATAGGATGCAATGTCCAAATTGTGGTCAGTCATATCAACAAGGAGATTTATTTTGTGGAGAATGTGGAACGAAATTAGATCAGATTACACCATCTACAACAACACCAGAATCATTAAACTTGGATAGTCATATAAACAAAAGTGTAAATCACTCTACTTCAAGTTCTGTTACTTCGCCAAATGCTATATCAAAAGAACAGCCTACAGTGAATCAATACAACAATATTGAGTCATCTCAAACGCAAGATGCACCTGATTATACATCTTATCAACAACGTTATGGTAATCCTAGTGCTTCAAGTCAAAAAGTTAAATCTGTTGTCGAAGAAAGTAAAAAATTCTTTAAACAAGTGTTTAAACGGCATGATACAATCATTGAGAGTCATCATTCATTTAGTTACTCATTATTAGCTTCATTAGTGATAGTGGGCTTATTAATTTTAGGATTTTTTATTCATTTTATGATTGAAGATAGTTTTGGTTATATCGTTTCAGGAGTATTTACTATTGTTCTAAGAGTAATACTAGGCATCGCTATTGCTATAGCTATTCTTTTCTTTATTACTTATGGAGTGATACGTTTAACTGTACTTCAACCTTTTCAAATTAAAAAAGTTTTGTCAGACTTTATTTTAACGAATACATTATCAGTGCTTATACTTTTGTTAGGATTTATTTCACTATTTTTAAAACTTTATATTTTAAGTGGGGTATTAGGAGTATTTTCGATTATCTTATTATTCACATCATGTATATATTTAATTGCTAAATATAGTGTAAATAGAAAATTACGTATCCCTAGTTTTTACGGTGTTATCATATTTTTCGTTATTATTGGATTTGCATTACATTTATTTGGATCATCGTTAATTAGTCAATTCGATGATTTCGGAGTACTACGTAGATTATTTGGAAGAGGTTTTAGTGGCTTATTGTAAGCATTATGGAAGTAAATTTGTTCCAATTTAAAATGTATGTACTCAATGTGATACGCGTGTCATTAATGAATTTAAGTAATCACCATCTTTAAGAAATAATATAAAAAATACATAGGGCAATAAAAATTTTCAAAGAAATAGAAGATGAGGCTATTAAAAAAGTTCAAGATATAGTAAGTCGATAATATCTGATATATTTTTATTGTATAAGTCTCAAACTAAAAATAATATATAATATTTTATAAGGAGAATTGAGAAATGTTAAATGCTGAACCTATGATTAAGAAGATGAAAAATCAAAAAATCAATTATGATAGGGTGTTGAAAAAACTGATTAATCAATGGGAGCGTGAAGGCGTTCGCCCTAAAATTTTATTACATAGTTGTTGTGCACCTTGTAGCACATATACATTAGAATATCTATCTCAGTATGCAGATATTGCTATTTATTTTGCTAATCCTAACATTCATCCTAAAAATGAATACTTAAGACGTGCCAAAGTCCAAGCACAATTTGTAAAAGATTTTAATGAGAAGACTGGATATTCGGTAAAATATATTGAAGCTGATTATCAGCCATATGAATTCATGAAGATGGCAAAATCGCGTGGTCTTACTGAAGAACCTGAAGGTGGAAAACGTTGTACAGCGTGTTTTGAGATGCGTTTAGAGCTTGTCGCAGAAGCAGCAGTGAAGTATGGATATGATTATTTCGGTAGTGCATTAACATTATCTCCTAAAAAGAATGCTCAATTAATTAACGAACTCGGTATGGAAGTTCAACGATTATACAATACATATTATTTACCTAGTGATTTTAAGAAAAATAAAGGTTACGAACGGTCTATAGAAATGTGTAATGATTATAATATATTTAGACAATGTTATTGCGGATGTGTATTTGCAGCGATGGAACAAGGTATTGATTTTAAAAAAATTAATCGAGAAGCTAAAGCATTTTTAGAACAATTTTAAAAGGAGTAAGAGAGAATGAGTTAACCATTCTTTCTTACTCCTTCGCTTTTAGTTATAACGTACGATGGATAAAACGCACAATAGCTAAAATAGCAATAACAAGGGCAGATAGTAGTCCAGCAATTTTTATACCTTTCTTCTCTTTTTCAGGTTCAGGATCTTTATTTTCCATCATTTCTAATAGTTCACGTTCAATTTCAAGATCCAAAGCTGCTTTCTTTTCACCATTGTAACCGATACTATTATCGTATTCTTGAGAAGATTTGGCATCTTCAATGTTATTCTTATCTTTAGTTTGTGACTTTGTTTGTTTATCTTCTATAGTCATCAACATACCCTCCGATAGTACGTGCTACGTGTAATATTAGTATAGTACACTTTATCGTTTAGTGAAATATTTTAACGTCTAGCATCTAGTCCAATAATCTCACTAATATGACTATAATGGTTTGCTTTTAAATATTTAGCAATATCTCGATTAATCTTTTTAGTTAAACCAGGGCCTTCTATCACGAGGGATGAGTAGATTTGTACAAGTGACGCACCATTTCGCATCATTTGAATAGTATCTTGTGCACTAAAAATACCACCTGTACCAATGATTAAAAATTCGCCATTCGTTTGTTGATAAGCCCATTTTACAAGTTCTAAATTACGTTTAAATAAAGGTCGACCACTTAATCCTCCGTCTTCTACTTTATTTGGAGAAGATAATCCATCACGTTGACGTGTGGTATTGGCTAAAATCATACCATCAAAGGTTTCTGTAATTTGAGGTAAAATAGTTTTAAAACCTTCAAGTTCTAAATCTGAAGTTAGCTTTAAAAAGATTGGGACATTCACTTCGTGTTGTGCTTTATAATCTATTAAAGCATGACATAACATTGAAAATTCATCTTTATCATGGAAACTTTGTAAGTTTTCAGTATTAGGTGAGCTAATATTCACAGTGAAAAATGATACATCTGCTTTAAACGCATCGATGACTTTAATATAATCTTGATAACGCTCTTCGTAAGGTGTCGTTTTATTAACGCCCACATTTAAACCTACAGGAATAGTGTAAGCATGACGTCTTAAATTCCATAAAGCTTTATTCATCCCCATATTATTAAAGCCCATACGATTGATTAAGGCATCATCTTCAAGTAAGCGATACATACGCGGTTTAGGATTGCCATCTTGTGGTTTAGGTGTAATGCCACCAAGTTCAAGAGCACCGAAACCAGCATTTTCAAGTGCTTTAGGCACTTCACATGATTTATCAAAACCAGCAGCTAAACCAACTGGATTTTTAAATGTTATCCCTTTAATGTTTTGTGAAAGAGAGGGGTGTTCATATGTAAATAATTTATTTACAAAAGGTAGTAAAAAAGCGTTTTTCTGAGTGAATTTTAAGGCATCTACTGTTAATCCATGTGCCTTTTCAGGTTCGATTTTGAATAAAAGAGGTTTAATTAATTTGTACATTATAATGCTCCATTTCATTGTATTTGAGGCTTACGATCCTCATTTAATATCATTGAAAAAACATTCCTTTAATAGACTAGCACGTTCGATTAAAAATGAATAGTCAAATTTGAAAGTGTTTGAAAAATTGCCTAACTTTAAATCATTTTGGAATGACAAAGGTTAAAGCACATCCATTTAGGTAATAGAATAGTAGATAAAGAATTGGACTAAGGAGGATAATTAATGAAATCATATTGGAAAAATCAATTACCTTTAGAGGGTATTCAAGATATTTCACCAGTAAGCGGTGGAGATGTAAATGAAGCATTTAAAATTACAACAAACGATGATATATATTTTTTATTAGTTCAAAGAAATCGTAAACCCTCTTTCTACGCTGCCGAAATGGCTGGACTAGAAGCATTTGAAAAAGCAGATATTACAGCACCAAGAGTGATTGAAAATGGCGAAATTAATGGCGATGCGTATCTATTACTCAGTTATTTAGAAGAAGGCGGTAAAGGAAGTCAAAAAGAATTAGGACAACTTGTAGCCAAAATGCATAGTCATCAACAGTCAGAAGGTAAGTTTGGATTCGAGTTACCTTATGAAGGTGCTGATGTCTCATTTGATAATACATGGTCAGAGTCTTGGAGTGAAATTTTTGTAGAACGTCGTATGGATCATTTAAGAGATGAACTATTACGTAAAAATTTATGGAATGAAGAAGATAATAAAGTATACGAACAAGTACGTTCTGTTATGATTAATGAATTAGAAAATCATAATAGCAAACCGTCTCTTTTACACGGTGATTTATGGGGCGGTAATTATATGTTTTTAAAAGATGGGCGTCCCGCTTTATTTGATCCAGCCCCGTTATATGGAGATAGAGAATTTGACCTAGGTATCACTACTGTCTTCGGTGGATTTACACAAGAGTTTTATAATGAATATGAAAAGCATTATCCTTTAGGAAAAGGAGCAGAAAAACGCTTAGAGTTCTATAGATTATATTTATTCATGGTGCATTTAGTTAAATTTGGTGGTATGTATGCAAGTAGTGTGAATCGTTCAATGGATCACATATTGGCCTAATAAAATACTTCGGGTTAAGTCGTCTTAATCCGAAGTATTTTATTTCGTCTTTAATGAAGTCATCATATCATTAGATGTTAAAACGAACGATGAAGTGGATACATTACTGCATAAAGTGAAAGCGTTAGGTGGTAAGGTGATTGATGAACCTAAGACTTCTCAAGGTTATTACGGTGCAACATTTGCTGATCCAGATGGACATAAATATAATTTCTTAGTTTGTTAGTTCAATTAATTTTATAAAATACGCCAATTAATATACGCCCCAAAGTTAGAATGAGATCTAATGGTGGGGCGCATTTTTAATGAAAAAGTTATCATGAAGACGTTTTTTTATCTTTATATAGATTCATATAAATAATAGAAATAATGATTAAAATCGCGCCGGTTATGAATTTAGGCGTTAATGGTAAAGGGAAAAACGGGAAAGAAAATATAAACACAAATATAGGATTGAGGGTTCTTATAATATTCGCTTCACGAAACGAAATGTATTTCAAACCTTCATAAAATAATAAAAGTCCTATTACGCCACTACACAAAGCAGAAAGTAAAATAGAGAACAAGCCTATGTTTATATGTATGGTATGTAAATGATTAGTCACAATTAATATGATACCTAGCAACAAAGTAGAAGTCGCCTGATTGTATAGTAAGATGGTTTTAGAATCAATGTCTTTGACGGTCTTTTTAGCTAACATATTCGTTAGCGCAAAAAAGAATGTATAAGATAGGGTGACAATCACACCTAATATACTGTTAAAATCACCTGAAAAATGAGTAATCAAGAATGAACCTATAACAGCAAAAATTATAGGAAGGGTATCGTTTTTGCACAACGTTTCATTTAGAAAGAGCACTGAAAGAAACAACGCAAATATAATATAAAATCTTCCTAATAATCCAACACTAACTGGATCTAACAAACTTAAACTTACATATTGGAGTAAAATACCTATTGTATTAGTAATACCTAAGAGCCATATAAATTTGTTATGATAGATTTTTATTTTACTTTTATCGAGTAATACAGTTATTAATAATATTAAAGTTGAAAACAAAGCATTAAAAAAACTTGCTTGAATAGGTGATAAATCAGTGAGTGAAAGTTTGTTTAATATTGGGGTTAAAGACATGATTGCTACGGAAATAATATTAAATAAATACCCTTTTTTAACCTTATTCATGGTATGCCCCTAAATATTTAAAAATTTCTTCATATAACCCATCTTGAAATGATAATAAATTTTTGTCTAATGGTTCTTTCGTAAGTATTCTTTCAGTAGTTTCTGAATATTTCGGTATATCTTTAAAATAGCTTACTTCAGCTTTTGTAATTGTAGTGGTATGGCCATTTGGTAGTATATAGTAACCTAAATAGTCTATATCACTTTCATTGATGACAGCGCCAGACTCTTCATAAGCCTCTCTGATAGCTGTCTCATTCATCGTTTCATTATGGTTTACCTTACCTCCTGTTAATTCCCATGCTCTTTTTTTATTTTTAACAAAAACAAGATGTCCTTGATAGGTTAAAACAATTAAAACAGAATCATATTTTGTAACTGTCTCATTAAATTGAAGTTTGATATGATTTATAATCATTTTTATCTACCTCCTTTATGAGATAGATATAACTGTAGAATCCAAAATTTTTATTAAAAACATTTAATATTTGATCAATTGATGAAATCAGTTTAAAACTGATTGAGTCGTTCTTAAAAGTCTTTCGTGAGACTACTTTAAAACCATATTTATTAGCTATCTTTTCTAAATCATTTACGCTATATTCCGTTTGATAACCAAATTTCCAAACTTTTAATAAAATTTTTATTTTCTTATCTAAAATACCAAACGAATATTTATTTGGTGTCATTAATATAAGGTGTCCATTAGTTTTCAATACTCTATACATTTCCTTCATGACTTTATCAGGGTTTAGAAAATGTTCTATAACACCTAATGAACTAACTGTATCAAATGTATTTTGAGGGTAAGGTAAATTTTGAACATCTCCAATAACATACTTAAATTTGATTCCAGTTTTAATCATATACTCAGTTGCAATACTTTTTGCATTTTCAGAAATATCAATACCATGTCTTTCAATTTTATATTTCTCAATAAGTTTGAATAGGATGGCCCCATCCCCGCATCCAGCTTCTAATACTTTATCGCCAGGACTAAAATAATATTCATTATAAATAAATGTTTTTAATTTATCTTTTGCTCTTTCAATTCTTGATGGTGGGAAATTATATGATACTTTATTCATAGATGCACCTTCTTAGTTGTTTTATATATTATTATATATTTATTTTATATAATATCATAATTATTATCGTGATAAGTTATGATGTTTGATTCTATACCTGAATATATCTTATAAATAAATATTTGTGGCTTGAACTATTCTACGATAGACTATGAAATATATTTGTTGAGTGGCATATAGAATCAGTCGCATAAACGAACATAAGTGAGCAATCACTTCATTAAGTAGTTTTAATTATTAAAATCAAAGAACTACTTTATATTTTCTCTAGGAAAGGGTTTCAACAAAATGAGCTGTGATTCAATTAAGAACTTTACTCAAAATATGGACATAAAAAATCTGCCCTCAAAGTCAGAACTTTGAAGGCAGTCTAAGTCTTGATAATAAAATTTTAATTTTTTTGAATGTTGCCGTATTCTTCTCTTAAGTCATACACTTTATCAGGTGTAACGTCTTGACCAAGTGGATCGACAACTTTCATAGTTGAGAATGTATGAAGGACTTGGCCTCTAATCATTCCTAAATATTCTTGTCTTAATTGATGTTGTTCTTGTTTTTCTTCAACACTCAAACTTTCAACTTTTTCTTTATTTGCTAATTGATTAATTCTATCTAGTAATTCTCTCATTATTTATTCCTCCTAATTTGTATGAGCTGGGAAGTGGGGTACAATATACGTTCCAACTTCTTCTATAAGTGCTTCGATATCACGATCATCATTTGTAAATCTTAAGATAATATGATTTGTATTAATGGATTCATAAGCTTTTAATATTTGTAGTAAATTTTTACGTCCAGTACGGAAACCACCTTTAATCGGTTTTACGGTTTCATTTGGATTTTGGGATAAATCAATCATTAGAATATTCATAAACGGTTTGAATCGGTCGGTACCACTGTGCCAAGCTTCAACTAATTTCTTTTGATCTTGAAAAGGTTGTGCGTAAAATAGCCAACCATCCATATGCTGTTGTAACCAGGACATGGATTGTCTTGAGTAGCCTGTACCAAACATCGGAATCGTATGATGTTTAGGCAATACTTGTAACCCAGAATCCTCATATAATTCAAAAATTGAATTTGAAATGTTGGGAGAATGTGATTGCCAAAGTGCTCTTAATGATTGAATGGTTGTTTGATAACGTTCTGTTAATGCACTTTCATCTACTTTAAATGCAGGGAATTCGAAAGCGCGATCACCGGTAGCCATACCGAGTAATAAACGTTGATTGGAAATAAGATCAAGTGAGGCTGCTGATTTAGCTAAATGGATAGGATGACGTAGTGTTGCCACAATACTGCTGGTCCCAAGTGCAATTTTTGAGGTAAACGCACTTAAATACGTTAGGAAAACAAATGGGTCGTAATTTTCAGTTACGGGCCCTAAATGAGGACTATAAAGTGGATTATCTCTCACGAATAAACTTGTAAATCCTAATCGTTCAGCTTGTTGTGCAAACTTCACTTGTTCATTAAAATCAATATACTCTTTATTTTTACTATCAAATGGTATGGATAGACCTAATGTTAATTTATGATTTTTAAAGGTACGTTTAAAACCCTCATGATTTTCTATCTTGGACATATCATCCCTCCTAACTAAACTTTATTTAAACAACACTTATTATCTAAACAACAAGTGTTGTTTATAATATAACGTAAATAATCATTTTATGCAAGTCGCATGCTTTTCTATAAAACAACACTTACAATCATTAAGACTGTAAGTGTTGTTTATAGAATTATAGATTTGTAATATGGTGAAGTAAAAATGGTAAGTTTTGATTAATAAATTGCTCAGCACTTAGTTCGCTTGTATTTAACCAATGTCTTGCCAGTCCACATAAACCAGCGGCTAAAAAGCTTGCGCTATTTTCAATAATACTAGAATCGTGCTCGGGATATTTATGTTGTAACATAAGGGTAAACATAGCTTCCAACTCGTTGTTAATGCATTTATGAGCATGGTTACAAAATGTCTCACGATTGAGTTTGCAAGCATTTTGTACATTTTCCAAATAATATGCTATCGAGACAAATAATTTAGAGATAATCTGACCATTGAGCGTTTCTGAAATAGACAACGTTTCTTTAATATCTTTAAGAACAGTCATTGATAATGAATAATCTAATATTTCATATTTATCATTAAAGTGTGCGTAAAATGTAGCCCGATTAACAGTAGCACGGTCAGTAATATTTTTTACTGTAATTTGGGTCATTTCTTTTTCTTGTGACACATTTAGAAATGCTTCTACGAGTAATTGTTTTGTACGTATGACTCTTGGATCCATTTTATTGCTTGGCACAAAGACACCCCTTTCATTTTAAAATGTGATTACTTTAAATTATTAAACGAACAAAGAAGGTTGTCAAAGAGTATGATTACTCTTTCTATTTTAAACTATTATAATAGAAGAAATTTGTTTTTTCTTTTTAAATTACATATATATTGTTGGTCAAAATTCTTAAAATATCCATAAAACTAGAAAAATTTAAGAAAATGATAAAATAAATATTCTGAAAATTTAGAAAATGTGTTATAGTATTTTTTATCATTACTTAATACAACAACAAAATATTATAGGAGGTATAAGAATGACAACAGAACTTAGAAAAATAAGCGTTGGAGATTTTATTTTTAGAGTACTTTCCGGAGTGGCTATTGGGATTGTGGTAGGTTTAGTACCGAATGCCATTTTAGGTGAAATCTTTAAAGCTCTTATGCATCACCATCCTATTTTTGCAACATTACTACATGTTGTTCAAGCATTACAATTTACTGTACCAGCATTAGTAGGTGCGTTAATTGCGATTAAATTTAATATGACTCCTCTTGCGATTGCAGTCGTATCAAGTGCAGCTTATGTAGGAAGTGGTGCTGCTCAATTTAAGAATGGGGCTTGGATTATTGCAGGTATTGGTGATCTAATCAATACGATGATTACTGCTGCAATTGCAGTTTTATTTATTCTACTTATTGAAAAACGTGTAGGAAGTATGGCATTAATTGTTTATCCAACAATTGTTGGAGGTATCTCAGCTACAATTGGTGTGCTCATCCTACCATATGTACATACTATAAATATTGCGATTGGTAATATGATTAATAGTTTCACTGAATTACAACCCGTATTGATGTGTATGTTAATCTCAATGGTATTTAGTTTTATTATTATTTCCCCATTATCAACAGTAGCTATTGCTATTGCCATTGGTATTACAGGTTTGGCAGCTGGTTCAGCTTCAATTGGTATTTCAGCTACTGAAGCGGTTTTACTTATTGGCACAAGTCAAGTAAATCGTGTTGCAGTACCAATTTCTATTTTCTTTGGTGGCGTGAAAATGATGATGCCAAATATGGTGAAATATCCAATTATTATGCTACCTATTTTGATTACCGCAGCGGTTTCTGGTGTAGTGGGTAGTCTTATCGGTATTGCTGGAACAAAAGAGTCTGCTGGGTTTGGATTTATTGGTATGATTGGGCCGATTAGTGCATTTAAATTTTTACACGTTGATTCAGCTGTTATGAGTATCATCCTAATTATTATTGGATTTTTTGTTGTACCTTTAGTAACAGCATTTATACTAGATGTTATTTTACGCAGAGTCTTAAAATTATTCACAAATGATATTTACAAATTTATGGGATAAACGCATTAGCCTGGGACATGATGAATTGTCTCAGGCATTTTTAAATTTAAACGATAAACGCCAATAATGTTACAATAAAATAGAAAAAAGATTAAAAGGATGAAGGGTTAATGGCGAAAAAAATTGAAGCTTTAGCATTAAAAACAGCAGAATTAACACGACGTACACATGAACTAGGCATTCCAGTGATGATATTATTTGAGGGTGTACCTGCATCTGGGAAGACGCGCTTATCTAATGAGTTATTATTAAATTTAGATGCGAAGTATACACAATTTATTGCGACACAGTCACCTAAACAGGATGATTTAAGATATCAATTTTTACAAAAATATTGGAATACCTTACCTAAAAAAGGTGATATAAATATTTATTTTAGAAGTTGGTATTCTCATTATCTAGATTATAGAGAAAATAAAATTAAACACGCCAAATATAAAAACTATGATGTACTCAAACAACAAATTTCTTCTTTTGAAAATATGCTTAAACAAGATCACTATGAAATCATTAAGTTTTTCATAGAAATTAATGAAGAAAAACGTCAAGAACATATTCAACAAACCAAAGATAATCCATTGACGCGTTGGAAAGTTCAAGAATATAGTAATGTACTTTCAACAGATATTTATCTTAAAGACATGCGTCAATTTATAAAAAATGATAAAGCATGGGAAATCATTGATTATACCGAAAGAGAAAAAGCGATTGAAACAATGTATGAACATATTATCAAACGTCTTGAAACAGCGATTGAGAAGCATGAGCAAAAAGAAGAACAGCGAGACGGTAAATTTCATTCTAATTTTAAAACACACCTTTTTGATAGAAAGGTGGATAAAGTAAAAAAAGATGAATATAAACAGCTCATTGAGGAATTGCAAAATCGTATGAGAGAAATTCAATTCGCTTTATATGATAGAAAGATTCCACTTATTTTAGTATTTGAAGGTATGGATGCAGCTGGTAAAGGCGGAAATATTAAACGAATTAGAGAAAAATTAGATCCAACGGGTTATCGAGTGAATGGCATTAGTGCCCCTACAGATGTTGAATTAAAACATCATTATTTATGGAGATTTGCGAAAGAAATGCCAAGAACAGGGCACATCGAATTATTCGATAGAAGTTGGTATGGTCGTGTATTGGTAGAGCGTGTCGAAGGTTTTGCTACTGCCGATGAATGGCAACGTGCATATGATGAAATAAACGCATTTGAGAAAATGTGGACAGATGAAGGAGCGATTATTTTAAAATTCTTCCTTACATTAGATAAAGAAGAACAATTAAAACGTTTTAAAGATCGTCAAGAAAATGTTAATAAACAATGGAAAATTACAGATGAAGACTGGAGAAATAGAGAAAAATGGGATTTATACGTGGAATCAAGTCACGATATGGTTGAGAAAACAAATACATCCTATGCACCATGGCTTGTGGTCCCTGCTGATCATAAAAAAACCTCTCGTATTGAGATACTAAAATATATTATTCGTAATTGTGAAAAGGTACTTTGGGGAGTAAAGGATTATTAAAAATAAATAAGGAAACTGAATACGTACAAGCTCTTGTTTTTTTATCAAAAATAAAGAATTTAAATAGCCAATTACACTTTAAAAATATTACAGTAATGTAACAAAACATTAATTTGTAATATTACTAATGATGTTAAAGTATTGTAATTTTTGTAAGAAAGTATTGTAAAACGTTAATTTATAATAAAAATAAACTCCATATTGATAGATTTTATATATTACAAGAAGTATTTAATATATTTCAATATTACAAAATGATGGATTAATTGTAATTTTTTGTAAAAAAAGCGTAATACTATTCTATGAATTTTGTGTTATAGTAGCTATTGTCAAAAGTTAAACAACAAATCAAAACAGAAATTAATCTTAAACAAAGAACGAAACATAACGAAAATATATATTTCAATTTTGGAGGAATTATTTATTATGAAAAAGACAGTAATCGCTTCGTCATTAGCAGTAACTTTAGGTTTAACAGGATATGCTTTAACAAACGATCACAGTGCACATGCATCAGAACAAACAACTAACTATTCTCATTTAGCTGACTTAGCTCAAAATAACCCATCTGAATTAAATGCTCACCCAGTACAAGCTGGTGCATATGACATTTCATTCGTAAAAGACGGTTTCAAATATAACTTTACTTCAAATGGTAACACTTGGTCTTGGAACTATACTTACACTGGTGGTGCTGACACAGCTCAATCAACTACTGACTACACTGAGTCTTATAATCAAGCTTCAACTCAATCAGTAAGTTCAAATAATCAAGCTAGCACTTCAAATGTAAAAGCTGTTTCAGCTCCAGTACAAAGAACGTCTAGCTACAATAACTACAGTGCTCGTATAACTTCATACTCAGCACCAAAAACAACTTCATACTCAACTGCTTCAACTGGTGGATCAGTTAAAGCTCAATTCTTAGCTAACGGTGGTACTGAAGCTGCTTGGAACGCTATCGTAATGCCAGAATCAAGCGGTAACCCAAATGCTTCTAATGGTCAATACCATGGTTTAGGCCAAACTAATCAATCATGGGGTACTGGTTCAGTAGCATCACAAACTCAAGGTATGGCTAACTATGCTAAATCACGTTACGGTTCATGGGATGCAGCAATTGCTTTCCGTAATGCTAACGGTTGGTGGTAAGATTTAAGTAGATAACTGGATAGGACATCGAGTTATTGAAATAAAGCCTGGGACATTATTAAATGTCTCAGGTATTTTTAATATATTGACAATTGATAACTGAATTGAAAATGTGCTTGTTTAAGCTTTTTCAACTTTAGTCTTTTTTGCTGAAGTGGGACGACGAATTCAAAGTGAATTCTATCCCACTTTTTTTTTATTAAATAATGTCATGTATATTCTAAACGATGAATGGATAAAAAAATTTAACTAAAGAAGATGTTTATTTATAAGATGACTATCGTAATGTGATGTATTGAACTAGTTCATTGGTTTTCTATACTGTCAGTTATTATTTTTGTGAGAGCGTCTGCCTATATTAAAATAAATGATATATTAAATACTTTATTAGTGAATTTACTGAGACACAAAATAATTATTATCTGTCCTGTAATTATATAGATTTATATTTTTCAGGCGTAAAGCAAGCATATATCCAGACGGAGACGTACCCATTGTATTAACAAGTGCTAAAATAACAGCAGAGGCTATGTTAGAAGATATAAAAAATATGAAATAGAATAAATAAATCTGAAAATTGACAATTATCAGTGTAATGTTAAAATAAGACTTAATACGTAAGAACTTATCGAGAGAAGTGAAGGGATTTGGCCCAATGAAACTTCAGCAACAGGCTTCATAAATATAAAGTACTGTGCTAACTCCAAGAGGATAATAAATAACCTCAAAGATAAGTGACATATATCTCATGAAGCTATATGCCACACAAAAGTGGTATATAGCTTTTTATTTAAGGAGGAATAACATGGTTATTTCAAAAAGATTAGCAGCCATTCCTGATAGCTATTTTGGAAAAACGATGGGACGTAAAGTAGAACATGGCCCTTTACCACTTATTAATATGGCAGTAGGCATTCCCGATGGTGAAACACCAGAAGGTATTATTGAGCATTTTTCTGAAGCAATTCGGATTCCTGAAAATCAAAAATATGGTGCTTTTCATGGTAAAGAATCATTTAAAGAAGCCATTGTTAATTTTTATCAACGTCAGTACAATGTGACATTAGATAAAGAGGATGAAGTATGTATTTTATATGGTACAAAAAATGGACTAGTAGCTTTACCTACATGTGTTGTTAATCCTGGAGAAAATGTGCTACTTCCAGATCCTGGATATACAGATTATTTAGCAGGAGTGATGCTCGCAGATGCCAATCCGGTTCCATTAAATTTAGATCCTCCAGATTATTTGCCAAATTGGGATAATGTAGATAAGAGAGTACTAGACAACACGACGCTTGTTTATTTAACGTATCCCAATAATCCAACAGGATCAACGGCTACAAAAGAAGTATTTGATGAAGCAATTGAACGATTCAAAGGTACAAAGACAAAAATTGTGCACGACTTTGCTTATAGTGCTTTTGGCTTTGATGCTAAAAATCCAAGCATACTTGCTTCAGAACACGGTAAAGATGTCGCTATTGAAATTTTCTCACTTTCAAAAGGATATAATATGTCAGGTTTCCGAGTGGGTTTTGCAGTAGGAAATAAAGACATGATTCAAGCATTAAAGAAATATCAAACGCATACAAATGCTGGAATGTTTGGTGCGTTACAAGATGCAGCGACGTATGCACTTAATCATTATGATGAATTTTTAGAAGAACAGAATGAAACATTTAAACGGCGTCGAGATAAGTTTGAAGCAAAATTAAGTGAAGCCCATCTACCATTTGTGCATTCTAAAGGCGGTATCTATTCATGGTTACGTACACCTCCAGGTTATGATAGTGAAACCTTTGAACAATATTTATTAAAAGAGAAATCTATTTTAGTTGCTCCAGGTATACCATTTGGTGAAAATGGAAAACATTACGTGCGTATCTCACTTGCATTAGATGATAAATGGTTAGAAGAAGCAGCTAGTAGGTTAATTGACCTAGCTGATATGTATAAAGCAAAGCATAGTTAAAAAATTATGAAGGAAGAGGATCAATATATGACCAAAATTAAAATTATGAGTGTAAGAGATGAAGATATACCATATATTAACGAGTGGGCGAAACAAAACAATGTTGATGTTGATTTAACCAAAGAAATGTTAACAGAGACAACAGTTGATACTGTAAAAGGATTTGATGGTCTATCGTTATCTCAACAACATCCAATTTCAGAAGAGATTTTTGCGAAATTGAAACAATATGGAATTAAGCAAATTGCACAACGTAGTGCAGGATTTGATACGTATGACTTAGATTTAGCTACTAAGTACGACATCATTATCTCAAATGTACCCTCGTATTCTCCAAGTTCAATTGCTGAATTTGCTGTTACACAAGCCATCAATATTGTAAGGTATCAAAAACGTATTCAACATAAAGTGCATAATTATGACTTTCGTTGGGAACCTTCTATATTATCACAATCTATCCGAGATTTAACTGTGGCAGTAATTGGTACTGGACGCATAGGTTCGATTGTGGCAGAAATTTTTGGAAAAGGTTATAACAGCAAGGTTGTTGCTTATGATCCATTTCCAAATAACGCTTTAGCAAAATTCGTTGATTATAAAGATACATTAGAAGAAGCAATTAAAGAAGCTGATATTGTTACCGTGCATATTCCAGCTACGAAATATAATCATCATTTGTTTAATGACGTTGTTTTTTCAAATTTTAAAAAAGGTGCCGTATTTGTGAATGCGGCAAGGGGATCAATTGTAGATACACAAACTTTACTTTCTGTTATAGATAGTGGTCGAATTAAAGGGGCTGCATTAGATACATATGAATATGAAAGAGGATTATTCCCAGGTGATTATCGTGGAAAAGAGATAGATGATGTACTGTTAAAGCAACTTATCAGAAGAGAAGATATTATTTTAACACCACATATTGCTTTCTATACAGAAGCGGCTGTCAAAAATCTCATAGTAGATGCACTTGATGCAACTATGGATGTTTTAACTAGTGGTACGACTAAACTAAGGGTAAATTAAAATAAAAAAAGTTGGAGTATTACCTCCAACTTTTTTATTATTCTTTAACATCATAGCCTTGATCTTCAATAGCGTCATGTAAGTCTTTTGTTGAAACAAGTTCATCATTATAATCTACACGAACTTCGTTTTTATCAAGGTCTACTTCAGCAGTTCTGACACCATTAATTTTAGCTAATGCTGATTCGATTGTATTTTTACAATGGTCACAACTCATACCATCTACTTTAATGACTTTATTAATCATTGATTGTCACCTCCGAGTACTTCATAATGACTATACCCATATTTTACGCTTTTTAAATTTTTATGAAAGTATAAAGCTTAAAATTCATTTATAATTTCATTCGTTTTAGACGTAATGCATTAGTTACAACGCTTACAGAACTTAATGCCATCGCTGCACCAGCAATCCATGGAGCGAGTAAGCCCATAGCAGCAATAGGAATACCAGCAGCATTATAACCGAACGCCCAAAAAAGATTCTGTTTAATATTTCGAATCGTTTTATGACTTGCGTGAATAGCTTTAGGTACTAAGGCAATGTCTCCACCTAAGATAGTAATATCAGCTGCTTCAATTGCGACTTCAGTACCTGTTCCCATGGCAATACCAATATCTGCTTGAACTAAAGCAGGTGCATCATTAATACCATCGCCAACCATCGCAACGTTCTCACCTTTATCTTGAAAATGAGCAACATGTTTAGCTTTATCTTCCGGAAGAACGTTGGCGATAACATGATCAATACCAACTTCATTTGCAATAGCTTGAGCTGTAGAGTGGTTATCACCTGTAATCATTACCGTACGTAAATCCATGTCTTTTAGTTCTTGAACTGCAACTTTGGCTTCAGATTTAACAGTGTCTGCTACAGCGATATAACCACGTAATATCTGATCATATGCAATCAACATGACAGTTTGTCCTTTTTGTTCAATTTGGGTAATTTCATCTAATAAAGATGCTGTATCAATATGATGATTTGACATTAATGATCGGTTGCCTATGAATAATGTCTTATTATTGATTGTAGCTTTAATACCATGACCTGGTAATGTTTCATAGTGCTCTATATTTGTTAAAGTAAGCTGTTTTGTTTTAGCGTACTTAACAATCGCGGTTGCCAAGGGATGTTCAGAATTATTTTCAGCAGAAGCTACATATTGTAATAAAGTATCATCACCTTTAAAGTAAGTCACTTCTGGTGTACCATGTGTCAATGTACCCGTTTTATCAAATACAACTGTATCAATTTGATGAGTACGTTCTACATATTCGCCACCTTTAAACAAGATACCTTCTTCTGCTGCACGTCCTGTACCAACCATTATAGAAGTTGGCGTTGCAAGTCCTAATGCGCATGGACAAGCAATGACTAATACAGAGATCATGGCAACGAGTGCATCTTCAAATTGACCAGGATGAACGAAGATAATCCATATGATAAAAGTGAGTACGGCAATACCAATAACAATAGGTACGAAATAGCCAGAAATTATATCTGCTAAACGTTGAATAGGTGCCTTTGAACTTTGCGCTTCTTCAACTACTTTAATAATATTAGATAAAGCAGTATCTTGACCTACTTTTGTTGCTTGAACGGTAATGACACCATTTTTATTTAGTGTTGCACCAATCACTTCATTATCAACGGTTTTATCTATAGGCATGGATTCTCCAGTTAGCATAGATTCATCTACTGTTGTTGTCCCTTTAATGACTTTCGCATCTACTGGGATTTTTTCTCCTGGTTTAACAAGTAATGTGTCTCCAACTTGAACATTTTGAAGCGGAACCATTGTTTCTGTTCCATCATCTTTAATAAGACGTGCTTCTTTGGCTTGTAAATTTAATAATTGATTTAAAGCATGTGTTGTTTGTGATTTTGCACGTGCTTCTAAATACTTGCCAAATAAAATTAAAGTGATTAAAACAGCACTGGTTTCAAAATAAAGGTGGGGCTGTGTGTTTGAATCTAATAACCATTTACTCATTTCGTAAATACTATAGAAATAAGCTGCACTAGTACCAAGTGCTACAAGAACATCCATATTGGCACCACCATTACGTAAATTCTTGTATGCGCCAACATAAAATTGCCATCCTATAATAAATTGAATGGGAGTGGCTAAGATAAATTGAAACCAAGGGTTCATAAATATTTCAGGTAACGGTATATTAAATAAATGAACAAGCATAGTTAAAAGTAATGGAAAAGCTAATATTGCTGAAATAATGAGTTTATTACGTTTTCTTTTTAATTCTTGAACTTTACGAGAAGCTTGTTCTTTTTTTGATTGTTTAGGTTTAGCATCATAGCCGAGATGTTGTATTCGTCCAATGAGCGTATCAACATCAGTTTGACCTGGATAATAATCGATCGTTGCTTGTTCTGTGGTTAGATTGACTGTTGCTTGCTTAACGCCTGTTGTTTTATTTAATACTTTTTCAATACGATTAGAACAAGCGGCACACGTCATACCTATAACGTCTAGTTCACTTTTATCTGTTTCAACGTCATATCCTAATTTTTGGATCGTTTCAATAAAATCGCTTACTTCATATTGATCATTAGGATAATCAATGGTTGCTTTTTCAGTTGCCAGATTCACTTGAGCATGAACGCCATCTATTTTATTCAATCGTTTTTCAATACGATTAGAACAAGCGGCACATGTCATACCAATGATATTCAAGGTAATTTGATGATTTTGAGTCATATTTTCGTCCTCCTACCATCTTCAATATACCCCCTTAGGGTATATTAGTCAATGACCTTGCTTAATAAAAAAAGAACAACGTTACTCTAAATAAAATGAGTATATTGTTCTTTTATTCATGATAGCTATGAATATTAAAAGAAATCAGATGGTTTAAAATGACTTAAATCTAAATCTTTAAAATTATTGAAATTTGGGTGAGTGATAGATTGTATAAGTTCACCACTTTTAGCTTCATTATAGTATTGGTTAGCTTCATTCATTAAATCATGATCTTGAACTGTTTTTACAAGCCCTAAAATGATAAGAATAGTAATGATACCCTTTAGAATGCCTTTCATATTGTAACACTCCTTTTTTATCTCTATATGAGTCATTTTTAGATTAATTATATTATAAAGATTCTATGTTAAAATTTCATGCATCTGTAGTATGGACTTTATATCATTCAAAAGTAGTAAGTGTAATCATTTTGTTTTAAAAATTAAAGAAATGGGAACGGTTAAGTAAATAAAGAAGGAGTGAAGATGTATGGACTTATTAGATTTTCATAAAAAAATTAAAGGTTATACACAAGAAAAACAACCAGGTTCTGAAAAAGACATGGATCCTAGACCTATTGCTGAAATGGAAGAATACAAAGCAGGCGGTAAACTAAAAGGAAAAGTCGCATTAATTACTGGTGGTGACTCCGGTATTGGTCGTTCAGTAGCGATTTTATATGCCAAAGAAGGCGCTGATGTAGCTATTGGTTATTATAATGAACATGAAGATGCTGAAGATACTGTCAATCGTTTAAAAGAAATCGGCGTTAAAGCAAAAGCATATTCTCATGATTTAAAAGATGCTGATCAATCAAAAGAACTTATTGAAAATGTTGTTAACGATTTTGGTGGTCTCAATATATTAGTAAAT
Organism: Staphylococcus sp. HMSC072H03; assembly: GCF_001809305.1. Lineage (NCBI taxonomy): Bacteria > Bacillati > Bacillota > Bacilli > Caryophanales > Staphylococcaceae > Staphylococcus > Staphylococcus sp. HMSC072H03. Next base: position 175,919 of record NZ_KV796914.1, on the reverse strand, counting down.
AATGGCGGCGTGCAATTTCCTAATGAAGACTTTTTAGATATTAAACCAGAACATTTCAATGAAACATTTAAAACAAATATTTTTGGGATGTTTTTCTTAACACAAGCTGCAGTACCTCATTTAAGTAAAGGTGATGCAATTGTTAATACAACAAGTGTAACGGCTTATCGTGGTTCTGGTCATCTTATTGATTACTCAGCAACGAAAGGTGCTATTGTGTCGTTCACACGTTCTATTGCAACATCATTGATGGAAAAAGGAATTCGTGTTAATGGTGTAGCGCCAGGTCCAATTTATACTCCATTAATTCCATCAACATTTGATGAAGATAAGGTAGAAAATCAAGGTGGAGATACACCAATGGGTCGACGTGGTCAACCTGCTGAACTTGCGCCAGCTTATGTATTCTTAGCAAGTTATGCAGATAGTTCTTATATTACAGGTCAAATTATCCATGTTAATGGTGGCGACTATATTACGTCTTAGTATGTAGTACTTATGAAGATAATAAAGTATTCTGTCTACGTATAGCGTAGGGAGAATACTTTTTATATTTATAAAAAGAAAAGAGGAAAAGATAATGACTGAAAAAGAAAAAATGTTAGCACACGAATGGTATGATGCAAATTTTGATGAGGAATTAAGAATGGACAGACAGCGTGCTAAAGACTTATGCTTTGAATATAATCATACGCGACCTAGTGATAGAGAAAAACGACAAGCGATTTTAAAAGAATTACTTGGCTATGAAGCGAAACAACTTTCAATCAGCAGTCCATTTGACACAGATTATGGTTGGAATATAAAAGTTGGAGAAAACGTGTTTATCAATAGCAATAGTTATTTAATGGATGGTGGTGGCATTACGATTGGCGATAACGTCTTTATAGGACCATCATGTGGACTATATACAGCACATCATCCACTCAATTATCAAGATCGTAATAAAGGATGGGAATTGGCAAAACCTATTCATATAGGAAGTAATATTTGGTTTGGTGCGAGTGTGACAGTTACGCCAGGCGTTTCAATTGGTGATGGCTCAGTTATTGCAGCAGGTAGTGTTGTAACAAACAATATTCCACCGAATAGTTTAGCTGCTGGAGTGCCAGCAAAAGTGATAAGAACGATTGACCAAAATGAAACAATAAATATGCCTAATCATTTTGAATAATATAGTAACCAACCTTTAAGTAGGAACACGTATACTTAAAGGTTGATTTTTTATATAAAATAACAATGTGTATTGAAATTAAATATTTATTATATAATATAATTAAATGATATAATTGTAGAGTGCTGAATGTGTGTATTACTATATGTGCATCATTGAAATCGTTCAATTCATTTTAATGAAACAACTTAAGAGAAATAAAAGCAACTTAGAAAGGATAATGAATATGACACTTAAGACATGTCTTACAAATCAATTAAGACGTAAATTGAATTTTTTATTTACGCCAATACAAAGAAAAAATAAATCTGCTTATACAAGTAAAGTAATGACTTACGCTAAATATTATAAAAAGAATAATGTTAAGGAATATCAGATATTATATCAAGTGAGAGATGGAAAAAGTATCACAGATAGTCCATATGCAATATTTAAAAGTTTAATTCAGCAACCTCGTTATCGTAAATATAAACACATATGGGTAGTAGATCATAACGAAACATTGCTATTTTATAAAGCAAGATTTAAGCACTATAAAAATGTAGAGTTTGTTATTAAAGAATCAAGAGAATATTTGAAAGCATTAACGGAGAGTAAGTATTTAATTAATAATTCTACTTTTCCATCCTATTTCATTAAAAAGCCAAAGCAAATCTATATCAATACATGGCATGGGACACCTTTAAAATATATGGGATTAGACATTGAAAATAGTCTATATGGTTCTCAAAATATTATTAAAAACTTTTTAAGCAGCGATTACTTAATTAGTCCTAATCACCATACGACGACGATTTTTAAACGAGCCTTTAGACTTGAAAATATTTATGGTGGAGAATTTTTGGAAATTGGATATCCTAGAATCGATTTAACTTTAAATTCAAATCGAAAAGACATGATTAGCGAGTTGAATCATTATCTTCATATTAGTAAAGAACAAAGTATTTTATTGTATTGTCCAACTTGGAGAGGCGAGGATGTCAATGCACCAGAGGCAAGTTTAAATCATATCGTTGAAGAAGTTGAAAAACTTAAACATCATCTAGATTATCAAGTATTAGTCAAAGTACATCCTTATTTATATAAAGACGCGCTTAAAATAAAACGTTTAAAACCTTATTTAATTCCTGATTATTTTGATACCAATGAAATATTAGCGATCGTTGATTTAATGATTACAGATTATTCAAGTATCTTCTTTGACTATTTAGTAACCAATAAACCGATTGTCTTCTATACTCCAGATTTGGATGAATATCAATCATCACGAGGTATGTATATTGCTAATCGTGACCTACCTGGTCCTGTCGCTCATCATATTGAAGATGTGATTACAGCGATTAAGCAAAAAGTATATGATGAAGATTCAGTGAAGAAAAAATATCAATATTTTAAAAATCAATATACCTATCTAGATGATGGAACTGTTACTGAAACACTTATTAACATACTATTTGAGGGTAAACGTAAGCGTCCTAAACGTAAGATCTGTGCTAAGAAAAGAGTGTTAATTTATCCTGGTGGTATGAAAAATAATGGTATTACAACGTCTATCATTAATTTATTAGAAAATGTCGATTATGAAACATATGACATTACATTGTTTACTAATAAAAGTAAAAATCTTGAAGTTTTAAATAACTTAAATAGTATTAATAAGAACGTTAGAATTATTTTGAGAGTACCTCCATTAGCAGCATCATTGAAAGAAACGTATAGGATCGATTTCGTAAGACAGAGAGGATTAAAAAGTACGTTAGAGCATTTGATATATCCGAAGAAAGTATACGAAAGAGAAATACGAAAAGTATTAGGTCATAGCCAATTCGACTATGCGATTGATTTTAGTGGGTATTCTATGTTTTGGGCTAATTTAATTTTAGCAACAAAAGTAAAACGTAAATTGATTTATTTACATAGTGATATTAAAGCAGATATGAAAAGAAAAGTTAACGGTGTTAAAATACATTATCAAAATTTAAAAGGTGTACTCTCGCTGTATAGGCAATTTGATCAATTAGTATGTGTATCCGATGCTTCTAAAGATCAAAATAAACAGAAGATGAATGATAAATCATTGAATAAGAAATTTGTCACTTCCAGAAATGTGATTAATTTGAATAAAATCAATCAATTAAAATTAGATGACTCTGAAAAATTTGAAAAACAACACCAATCCGTACTCGTACGCATCAATAATGGAGATATAAGTTCAGTACCATTTAAGGAAGACGATTTCAAAATTGTAACTGCAGGACGATTATCACCTGAAAAAGGCTTCGACTTACTTATTGATGCATTTAGTAAAGTACATGTCAGTCATCCGCATACAAAGTTATATATTATGGGGGAAGGTCCTATCCGTGTTCAATTAGAACAACAAATAAAAAGGTTGAAATTAGAAAAACATGTCTTTTTATTAGGTCAAAGGAAGAATCCATACTATATCATGAAACAAGCAGACGTCTTCTGCTTAACGTCTCATTATGAAGGACAATCAATGGTATTACTTGAAGCATTAACTTTAAAAGTTAATATTATCGCGTCAAATATTATAGCAAACCGCTATGTACTCGGTAATGGTAAATATGGTACTCTTGTGAGTCATGATGTTGATGATATCACCGTCGCATTAGAACAGTGTATTCAAAAACAACCATCTCAATATGAAGTGTTTAACGCACAAGAATATAATCAATTAGCACTTAAAGAATTTTATAAACTACTCAAATAGTAAAAAACGGTTAGCATATTAATAAAAGCTAACCGTTTTTCTATTAAATAGTGATGTTGTTATGTTTATTATAAGTCAAATAAGCTGTAATACCTTCTTCAATACTATATTTAGGTTTGTAACCTAATGATTTAAGTGGGGTAATGTCAGCACAAGAATGTTTAATATCTCCAAGACGTGGAGCTTCAAATTGATAAGGTATATGATAATCAAAGCCATTTTCAAACGATTTAAAAACAGCTTTCAAATTTGTTTGTGTTCCTGTGCCTACATTATAGATAAAACCATCCGTTAGAGTAGTATTAAGAACAATTGATATAGCATTGATTAAATCATCGATATAAACAAAATCACGTGTTTGTTCACCATCTCCATAAAATGTAAAGGTTGAATGATTTAAAAACTTAGTATTCATAATAGAAATGACTCCTGAATAATCAGATGTTGGATTTTGTCTAGGACCGTAAATATTAAAGAACCTTAGACAAGTACAAGGAATTTGATATAAATGATTATAAATCTTAGCATATTGTTCTCCAGCGTACTTTTGAATAGCATATGGAGATAATGGAAATGGTTTAGATTGTTCTACGGATTTAGGTAAATCGGGTAGATGACCATAAATAGCTGCAGAAGAAGCAAATATGACTTTTTTAATATTTGGATTATATGTTCGAATTGCTTCTAATATATTGACAGTAGCATCTATATTAATACGATTGGATAATTCTGGCTTTTCGATAGTTTCTACTACACTCACCATAGCAGCTAAATGAATGACAAAATCAAATTGTTCTTTTTGTATTAACTGTGTTACAAATTCAAAATCGGTGATGTCTTTAATATAAATATGTTCATTGTTCACAAAAGGTATATTCTTTAAAAAACCGGAACTTAAATTGTCAATAACATGTACTTCTGTGTCATGTTTCATAAAATATTCTGCTACATGGGAGCCAATAAAGCCTGCTCCACCAGTGATAAGTGCTTTCATATATATACTTCCTTTTCTAGATGTCGGTTAATTGTGTTGTGATTATTATACTTTATTTTATTTAAATTATAAATTATTTATATAATAGAGTGTATTGATAGGGCTACATTAGTATTTGAATAAAAGGTCAAACAAACAATTTTGTAAGCGGTTGCAAATGAAGGAGTAAGCATAGTAAAATGAAGTTAATGATAGAAAATATCATGATTAAGAAACAAAGGGTTAGAGAATGAATTTAAATACTTAAAAACATATAGGGGGTAATGAAGTATGGTAGTACCTTTCAAAAATGAACCTGGTATTGATTTTTCTGTACAAGAAAATGTTGAAAGATTTCAAAAAACGTTAGAAAAAGTAAAACATAGTTTAGGTAAAACGCTTCCTATTGTCATTGATGGTGAACATATCATTAAAGATGATACATTCGATTCAATTAATCCAGCGAATACATCTGAATTAGTAGCTAAAGTGTCAAAAGCGACAAAAGACGATGTAGATAACGCATTTGAATCTTCAAACAAAGCTTATGACGCATGGCGTAAATGGTCACACAAAGATCGTGCTGAATTAATGCTTCGTGTCGCAGCAATAATTCGTCGTCGTAAAGAAGAAATTGCAGCAGTCATGGTGTATGAAGCGGGTAAACCTTGGGATGAAGCAGTTGGAGATGCGGCTGAAGGTATTGACTTTATAGAATATTATGCTCGTTCAATGATGGAACTTGCAGATGGTAAACTGGTCTTAGATCGTGAAGGTGAACACAATCAATATTTCTATAAACCGATTGGTACAGGTGTAACCATTCCACCCTGGAACTTCCCATTTGCAATTATGGCAGGTACAACATTAGCACCAGTGGTTGCAGGTAATACAGTGTTATTGAAACCTGCTGAAGACACAGTGCTTACTGCATATAAACTGATTGAAATTTTAGAAGAAGCAGGCTTACCTAAAGGTGTGGTAAACTTTGTGCCTGGTGATCCTAAAGACATTGGTGACTACTTAGTTGATTCTGTGCATACACATTTTGTGACATTCACAGGGTCTCGTGCAACAGGAACACGCATTTACGAGCGTAGTGCAGTTGTGCAAGAAGGTCAAACTTTCTTAAAACGTGTGATTGCTGAAATGGGTGGTAAAGACGCGATTGTAGTAGATGAAGGTGTAGATACAGACTTAGCTGCACACTCTATTGTAACGTCAGCGTTCGGATTCTCCGGTCAAAAGTGTTCAGCATGTTCACGTGCCATTGTGCATAGTGCTGTTTATGATGAAGTCTTAGAAAAAGCAATTGAGTTAACAAAAGATTTAACAATAGGTAATACTGTCAATAATACATTTATGGGTCCTGTTATTAATAAAAAACAATTCGATAAAATTAAAAAATATATTGAAATTGGTAGTAAAGAAGGAAAAATTGAAATTGGTGGAGAAGTGGATGATTCAACAGGTTACTTTATCCATCCAACAATCATTTCAGGATTAACATCTTCTGATCAAGTGATGCAAGAAGAAATCTTTGGCCCTGTAGTTGGCTTCACCAAATTCGATAACTTTAATGAAGCCATTGATATTGCAAATGATACAGATTATGGCTTAACAGGAGCGGTCATCACAAACAATCGTGAACATTGGATTCAAGCTGTAAATGAATTTGATGTAGGTAACTTATATCTAAATCGTGGATGTACTGCAGCTGTTGTAGGTTACCACCCATTTGGTGGTTTCAAAATGTCAGGTACAGACGCTAAAACAGGCAGTCCTGACTATTTATTAAACTTCTTAGAACAAAAAGTCGTATCAGAGATGTTCTAACATAACTAAGTGGTAGGTGCTGTGGAAAGTCGAATTCGTTCGATTTTCCATAGCTTTTTTTATAGTCTAAATAAGAAAATAAATACGCTAAACACTGTATGAATCGTATATAAAATTTATGAAAAATGAATAAATAAATGATTGTAAAAGTAAGTGAAAAAGGTTATCATTTAAGTGTTGAGAATGATTATTAATTACAAATAGAAAGTGTGACTGGAATGATAAATGTAAGCACTGCATCAAAAGATAAAAAGTATGTAGTTAAACAAATTGATATTCAAAATAAAAATATGCTATATCGTTTAGGTGCCTTTGGCTTAAATGTAGGTAGTAAAATCAGTATTAAACAAAAGTGCTTGTTAAATGGACCAAGTGTTGTTGAAATTAATGGCCAATGTGTAAGCATTCGTCAACGTGATGCACGTTTAATTATGTTAGAGGAGTAAGCCTATGCACGAAAGCTTCTGTATATTAGGTCATCCAAATGTAGGAAAGACATCATTGTTTAATGCACTAACCGGTTCGTATGAATACATTGGAAACTGGAGTGGCGTTACAGTTGAAAAGAAAGTTGGACAATTAAAGAAAGATATTGGCAATTTAATCGATTTACCGGGTATTTATGATTTATCACCTATTTCTAAAGATGAAACAATCGTCACAGACTATCTGATGACAAATACATTTACAGGTATGATTAACATTATTGATGCCAGTCAATTAAAGAGAAACCTTCAACTTACAATACAATTAATGGAATTAAATGAACCTATTATCATTGGATTAAATATGGTAGATGTGGCAACGCAAAGAGGTATTAAAATTAAATATGAAGGTCTAATGAGAAAACTGAAAGTACCTGTATTTCCCATTGTTGCTCGTAAAGGAAAAGGTACGGAGGAATTGCTAAATGAATTGTCTTTTTTAAATCCAAAAGAAAAACGTAACTTCAAAATCAGTTATGGTAAAGAAACTGAAGATGCGATTAAGCAAATGACTTCTATCATTCAAGCACATACAGAATATCCTTCAAAACGTTTACGCTTTATAGCAATTCAGTATTTATTAGACAATCCGGAAATCGAGCGAGAACTACCTTCAGTCATTTCCGAACAAATTGAACCTATTAAAGAGAAGTTAAGTCAACACTTAGATATATCAATACGACAACATATTGAAATAATTCGAAATCAATACATTGATCGTCTATTAGATGGTGTCGTTGAATATCCGAATGAAGAACAGCAATTTTTAACTGAAAAACTCGATAAAATAATAATGAATAGATACTTAGGTATTCCAATATTTCTAGTCATTATGTGGCTGATTTTTCAAACGACCTTTACTTGGATAGGAACACCATTATCAGATCAGCTCGATGCTTTCTTTAGCGGACCGCTCACAGACTGGTTAAAGGCAGGCATGCATTATATACATGTTGCGCCATTTCTACAGAATTTGATTACAGATGGTATTGTAGCTGGAGTAGGTTCAGTCTTAGTATTTGTGCCACAAATTATTGTATTATTCTTCTTTATTTCACTTTTAGAAGATTCAGGATATATGGCACGAATTGCAGTTTTAATGGATAGAACAATGGAATCAATAGGATTAAGTGGTAAATCATTTATTCCAATGATTATTGGATTTGGTTGTAATGTACCTAGTATTATGGCAACACGGAGTATTGAAAATGAAAAAGAAAGACTCATCACTATTTTAATTGCACCTTTCATGTCATGTTCGGCGCGATTGCCAGTATATGCTATTTTTGTAGGAGTATTTTTTGAAAAGTATCAATCTCTTGTAGTGCTAAGTTTATATGTATTAGGAATTGTAGTGGCATTAATTGTAAGTACATTACTTAACAAGTTTATTCTTAAAAGTGAGAATTCCGTATTTATTGTAGAACTACCTACATATAGAGTGCCATCAGTTAAAACGTTATGGAGAAGTACTTGGGAAAAAGCAAAAGGATTTGTTAAAAAAGCAGGTACATTTATTTTTGGTGGTTCTGTAGTCATTTGGGCATTGAGTTACATCGGTCCTCATGGGGTGAATGTACAGATTGATGAAAGCTTCATGCATAGTATTGGAGAATTCTTTGGACATCTAATTGCTCCATTAGGATTTGGTAGTTGGCAAGCAGGCGCTACGTTAATTCCAGGATTCTTAGCCAAAGAAGTCATTGTAAGTTCTATGGCTATCCTGTATTCTTCTAGTGAAGGTGGTTTAGTGAATGTCATTCAACAACAGTTCACACCTTTATCTGCCTATGCCTTTATGATTTTTATATTATTATATGTGCCATGTATTTCAACTGTTGCAACAATTCGTAAAGAAACAACATCATGGAAATGGACACTTACAGCATTAATTTATCCAATTTTTACAGCGTATATATTAACATTTGCATTTTATCAAATAACAAAACTATTTATATAAGGATGATGACAATGACTTTATTAATAAACGTAATCATTTTTGTTGCTATTTTTGGTTACGCTGCGTATACATTATATAAATTCTTTAATCGCTCTACTCAAGGAAAATGTGGTGGTTGTGATACAGATTGTAGTTGTGATATTAATGCATCTAGCGAGTTAAATGAATTAAAATTAAATCATATAAAAAACAATAATTAATAATAAATAAAACCCGTTGAATTAATTCGACGGGTTTTATTTACTAAAACGATATAACGATTGTTTGATCATTAATTAATCGTTTTAATATTAACTAATTTATGAAAAATTTCATCCATTTCTTTAGGTGTAAGTGTTGTCTTCTCATTTTTTTGCCACTCTAAAAAACCATCTATAATTGAACCAAAAACATAGAAAACTAAGCTTTTAGGAATGGTTTCTTCAAGTGCTATCCGATCCATATTTTCATAAAAATCATTTTTGATAATATCTATAAGAAACTGATTTCTAACTTTGTTGTATTCATTATCTTCTTCTTGCATGTATTCGATTCTAGACAATGTTTCACGATTTAATGAATTAGACAAAACTTGAAACGGACGATTAATACGTTCCTTAATATCAATTGCAAAGTAATTTTTTCCAATGACTTCAAGTAAATAGACGAGTAGTTCATATTTATCATAAAAGTGTTTATAAAATGTAGTACGATGAATACCAGCATTTTCACAAATTTTATGAACTGTAATAGAAGAGAAGGGTTCTATTTCTAGTAAAGCATATAAACTACTCGTTAACGCTTTCTTAGTCTTTATCACTCTTAAATCTTTATCATTCATGTCTTTCTCCCCTAACATGTAAACTATAAAATATTTATATAGAGATACATAATATATGATTATAGAATAGAAATATCTATAAATAAATAGAGAATAACTAATAAATTATAATTTAATAAAAGAAATGATTTTTTATGTTTAGCATTAAATAATTTACAATATAGAAAAGTTTTAACTAGGATGAATAGGGTATACAAAATTTAAAGAAATTAATTAGAATTATAAATAAAAATTAAAAAATTATAGAAAAATAGTATTCTTTATAGAATGATTCAATGTTAATTCGATAAAAGATAAAAATACTCTATACTGGAGGATGGTATAATATGAAAGGTAGTAAAAGATTAGATCAAATTAAAGAAGATAATAAAAAGCAACTTAAAAAATTATTTAAGTATGACAAAAATAATGCTTTATCATTTAGTAAACAAGATCGTGAAAAAGTTCAAGATAAATTTGGTGTATATGTTATTTTTGATAAAAAAACACCAATATTTGTAGGTCAAACTGGAGGATATTCAACAGGTTATCAACCTATTACGAAAGACTTATTTAATAAAATGGGACAATATAACTTAAAATCTGGTGTAGGCACAACAAAATTTAAAAAAGGCTTAGCTCAACAAAAAGGTGTAAGCGAAGACGATATTAAATCAATCACAGCTGAAGATTATGGATTAAAATTCCAATATGTAAATGTGAAAGATGAGCCAGCGTTTATCAATATATTAGAAATTTTAGCATTAGAATATGCTAAAGATAAAGGTTATGAATTATATAACTTCAATTAAGAATTATTGTGTTATTAAAATAAACTTAGTATTAAAAAGTTATTAATAAATGTGTCAGAATGGATTAATGGGAGCGAGAAGAGGAATTCAAATGAATTCAGTCTCGCTTCTTATTTTTTATTACAATACAATAGAGTAAGGAGGAAGCTATATGTCTTATTCAATGCTTTATCAATCTCCAGTAGGTAATTTAGAAATCATTACAGACGGAGAAGTAGTGACGCAATTAGAATATTTATATCAATACACACATTTACGTTTTCCTACAAATCATGAATTATATATTTTTAAAAAAGTAAAACGATGGCTTGATGACTATTTCTTAGGAAATAATCCAGAGATTGATTTTCCTTTACAACCTCATGGTACACCTTTTCAACAAGAAGTATGGGCTTATCTTAATACGATTCCATATGGAGAGCTTACTACTTACGGAACGATTGCCAAACATATCGGTCAATTATTAAACAAACCAAAAATGTCTGCACAAGCTGTAGGTGGAGCGGTAGGAAAAAATCCAATTTCTATCATCATTCCTTGTCATCGCGTTGTAGGAAAAGATGGTAGTTTAACAGGATATGGTGGAACAATTGATAATAAAATTAAATTGTTAGAAATTGAAAATGTGAATATGAGTCAATTATATCGACCATTATACACAACTAAACCATAAATAAAAGGCGCCTAAGACATAATTCGTTGTCTTAGGCGTTTATAATGTGTTGGGGAGATGGGATGACGAATTCATTTTGAGTTCGTCGTCCCATCTTTTTTAATATCTGAGTGATATACATTATTCAGGAGAATGATAATATCTAATATCATCTTCAATGTTTTCTAAATAAAAGATATTTTTATCGTTTTCTACGTTTTCAATCTCATGATCGAAAGATAAATCATCAAAACGTCTGAAGAATGATTCGTATTCTTTTACAGATACTTCTTGACGTTCATTTAATAAAGCTTGATGTGCTTTTTTATCTAAGTGTTGTTCAAAACCTTCCACTACTGTGGCGCTAAAGAATTCTCCCACAGACCCAGAACCATAACTAAAAAATCCAATTGTTTGCCCAGGAGTTAAAGTTCTGTTTTCAAGTAATGAAATTAAGCTTAAATAAAGTGATCCAGTATATATATTACCTACATAGCGATTATAGTATACAGCATCTTCATAACCAGACGTTAATCGAGATTGAGTCGTTTCATCAGTATCATTAATGATAGAATCTAATGCTTTTTTGCCCATTTTAGTAAAAGGCACGTGGAAACATAATGATTCAAAATCGGATAATGATTTATCTTCACGACGTGCATACTCTTTCCAACTTTCTTGGAATGATTCAATATATGCGTCTTTTGATAACGCGCCTGCAACAAGTGGATATTTATGGCCAGTCGGTCTCCAGAAATCATACACATCTGCTGTATAAGCAACAGCATCATCGTTTAATTGTAAAATACGAGGCTGATGTGAAATTAACATTGCCACTGCACCAGCACCTTGTGTAGGTTCACCGCCTGACTCGATACCATAACGTGCTGTATCACTTGCAATGACCAATACTTTTTCGTTAGGACGGTTTGCAAGATAATCTTTAGCAAGTTGAATTGCAGGTGTAGCTGCATAGCAAGCTTCTTTCATTTCAAAACAACGTGCAAAAGGTTGGATATTTAATAAATGATGAATTTGAACTGCTGCAGCTTTAGCGTTGTCGATAGCAGATTCAGTAGCAACGATAACCATTCCAATATGTTTTTTATCATCTTCTGTTATAATATCTTTAGCAGCATTGGCTCCCATTGATACAATATCTTGAGATACTGGACTTACTGCCATTTGTGTTTGTCCAATCCCAATTAAAAATTTGTTTGGATCAACTTGACGAGCTTCTGCAAGCTTCGCCATGTCTACATAGTATTTAGGGACATAAAAATTGATTTTATCGATACCTATATTCACAGGCATGTCATCCTTTCGAATAGTCTAATTTTAACAATACAATACTCTGTATTTTACCAAAATAAATTACTAAAATACAATTATATATATATTACAGGCAAGGAGATAAAGAATGAAACAAATCGCTATTGTAAGTGCTAAAAGAACGCCAATTGGCAGATATAAAGGGAAATTGAGAAATTATTCAGCTGTTGAACTAGGTACAACAGCTTTAAAAGGAGCTATTGAATCAATTGATATCGATCCAGCTCTTATTGAACAAGTTATTTTCGGAAATGTCTTACAAAGTGGTATAGGACAAAATTCTGCACGACAAATTGCTATTAAATCAGGTATTCCTGATACAACTCCAGCGATGACGATTAATGAAGTATGTGGTTCAGGACTGAAAGCAATTATTTTAGGGAAGCAACTTATTCAGTTAGGGGAAGCTAAAGTCGTTGCTGTTGGTGGTGTTGAAAGTATGACTAATGCACCTAAACTTATTTTAAAAGACGGAGAAGATCCTGTAGATAGTTTTATGCATGATGGATTAACGGATGCTTTCCATTATGTTCCAATGGGTGTCACAGCAGAAAATATAGCCGAAAAATATCATGTAACACGTGAAATGCAAGACGAGTTTGCTAACCATTCTCATGCTAAAGCTGCAAAGGCAGTTGAAGAAGGTAAATTTGATAATGAAATTATAAAAATGACAGACGCTGAAGGTAATGAGATGACTTCTGATGAAGGTATAAGACCAAATAGTAGTGTCGAAAAATTATCTACTTTGAAAACAATATTTAAAGAGAATGGAACAGTCACTGGTGGTAATGCTTCAAGTATTAATGATGGATCATCTGCCCTTATTTTAATGGAAGCAACATTTGCAAAAGAACATGGATTTGAAATTCTTGGCATAGTAGGCGATTACGCTGAAGTAGGTTGCGATCCACAATACATGGGGTATGCACCTTTTTATGCAGTAGAAAAATTATTAGAAAAAACACATCAACACATTAATGATATTGATATTATAGAAATGACTGAAGCATTTGCAGCTCAAAGTATACCTGTTAAGGATCATTTAAAAATACCTGATAACATTTTAAATATTTATGGTGGTGCCATTGCGCTAGGACATCCTATTGGTGCAAGTGGTGCACGTCTTGTTACAACACTTGTGAATGCTCTAGAACAAGAACATCAACATACAGGTATCGCAACAGCTTGTATTGGCGGAGGACTAGGTATTGCTTTAATGATTGAAAAGGGAGTACATTAATATGAAAAGTTTAGATAAAAACTTTCGTCATTTATCAAGAGAAGATAAATTAAAACAATTAGTAGACTACGGGTGGTTAGATAAAACGAATTATCAAACATTATTAAGCAATCCAGTTATTGATGAGGAAGTGGCAAACAGTCTCATCGAAAATGTCATTGGCCAAGGTACATTACCAGTTGGATTATTACCTAAAATTATTGTAGATGAGAAAGAATATGTGGTACCTATGATGGTTGAAGAGCCATCAGTTGTTGCTGCTGCGAGTTATGGATCGAAACTTGTTAACCAAACTGGAGGATTTAAAACGATAAAAAGTGAACGCTTGATGATCGGACAAATCGTATTTGATGATGTTAAAGATACAGAAGACTTAACACAACGTATTCAAAAACAAGAAAACCAAATTAAACGTATTGCAGATGAAGCCTATCCTTCTATCATCCATCGTGGAGGTGGTTATCGTGGTATTGACATAGATGCATTTCCTAATGAACAGTTATTGTCTCTTAAAGTATTTGTTGATACTAAAGATGCGATGGGTGCAAATATGCTTAATACCATTTTAGAAGCAGTGACAGCCTATCTAAAAAATGAGTTAACAGATCAAGAGATATTAATGAGTATCTTATCTAATCATGCAACGTCTTCTGTTGTAAGGGTAGAAGGTGAGATTGATATCAATGATTTAAATCGCGGCGATTATTCTGGTGAAGAAGTAGCTAAGAGAATGGAACGTGCGTCAGTGCTTGCACAAGTCGATATTCATCGGGCAGCAACACATAACAAAGGAGTCATGAATGGAATTCATGCCGTTGTTCTAGCTACAGGTAATGATACACGAGGTGCTGAAGCAAGTGCGCATGCTTATGCAGCACGCGATGGTCAGTATAGAGGTATTGCTACGTGGAAATATGATGAAGCCCGAGGACGTCTTGTGGGCACAATTGAAGTACCGATGACTTTAGCCATTGTTGGCGGAGGAACGAAAGTATTACCAGTTGCGAAAGCGTCTTTAGACTTACTCAACGTTGAGTCTGCTAGAGAATTAGGACATGTAGTAGCTGCAGTAGGTTTAGCACAGAACTTTTCAGCTTGTAGAGCCCTTGTTTCAGAAGGTATTCAAAAAGGACATATGAGTTTGCAATATAAATCATTAGCGATTGTTGTAGGCGCTAAAGGTGAAGAAATTTCAAAAGTTGCTGAGCAACTCAAACAAGAACCTAAAGCGAATACTGAAGCGGCTGAACGCATTTTAAAATCAATACGCCAATCTTAAAAATAAGCCATGAGAATTTAGAAATGGAAGAGATTCCATCACTAAACTTTCATGGCTTATTATGTTGTGTCAATTAATAAATGTAATTGTAATTACGCGCAGCAGATGCACTAATATAACGCGTACTGTATGCTAGTGGACGGTTATAATTATATTCTGAAACAAGAATCTTTCCATTACTGTAAACACGTTCAACGATGGCAACATGACCGTAATATCCTGCAGTTGATTGCATAATAGCATAGCGTTTAGGCTTATGTCCTGTTCTATAACCAGCACGTTGAGCTCTATAGTACCAGTTTTTTGCATTGCCCCATTGATTTGAAACAGGTTTACCTAATTGAACACGGCGTTTATATGCCCACCAAGTACATTGATATTTATTATAATAGTTATAACCAGCTGCTTTAGAAGTATGTGTATGTTCAACATTTTGATATGTATAAGTGCCAGTAAAAATAATTGTCGTAGCTAATATTAGACGTAAAATGAATGTTTTAATTTTCATTAAGTTCTCCTCAAAAATTAAATAATTTAAAATCTAAAATAATAATATTATTTAAAAAGTTGTAATACAATATAAGAAATGAATTATACAAATAACTGTAATACTTTTGAAATATACGTAATATATTGTAGCTAAATTTGTGCATAAAAAAGACGCCACAAGGGCGCCTTAGTGAGATGATACTTCCATGTAATGTATAACTACATTTTGTTGAAATCATACATCTGTGAATTGGTTAAAAACAGCTAATGCTCTTTTAACACTAGTCACCGGTATGTTTTCAAGACACGGATTTGTTCGAAAATATAGCAATATTTCGTTTTGGCTCTTCACGTCTTTAGGAAAAGTGTTATCTTGATTAATCCAATTTACCAATTCACCTAATGGTGTGTCATCGCCTATAAAATTTTGCATAAATTCGTAAAAGCTCAATTCATCACCTCATATTCGTTTGAGCCGATTTTGATTATAACATTTTTTGTAATTTGAAAATATAGTTTTGTTTATATGAAAAATAATTTATTTATAAATATTATTTTTCCATAAAGTATACATATTTGAGTAAGTTATCGAATGAATTCAAAATCTAATGAATTTACATTTTTCTTACAAAAATAATGTATAATAAAAAAAGAATTTTTTAAGAAGGTGAGCAATTGGATATCAAGCATATGAAATATTTTATGGAAGTTGTGAATCAAGGTGGTATGACGAATGCTTCTAAATCTTTATATATTGCTCAACCAACTATAAGTAAAGCAATAAAAGATATTGAAAATGAATTAGACATGCCTTTATTCGATCGACAAAAGCGTTATTTAGTTCTTACAGATGCAGGAAAAGTGTTTTATAAAAAATGTGAAGAGATTTTAGCATTATATGATAATATTCCAAATGAAATTAATGGCTTGCTTGGTTTAGAAACAGGCCATATTAATATTGGAATGTCAGCAGTGATGGATATGCAACAATTTATTAATATTTTAGCGGAGTTTCATAAATTATATCCAAACGTTACCTATAGTCTTAATGAAAGTGGGGGTAAATCGATTGAAAATCGTTTGGTTAACGATCAAATAGACATTGGTATTACGACCATTCCTATAGATGAGAACACATTTGATTATGTGTCTTTATATAGTGAAGATTTAAGACTTATAGTGAGTGAAGAACACCAGTTAGCTAAGCGTTCATCTGTTACTATGGCTGACTTGAAAAATGAAGATTTTATATTATTCAATGAGGACTTTTATCTTAATGATAAAATTATAGCTGCTGCAAAAAATGCTGGTTTTATCCCAAATACAGTGTCCAATGTATCACAATGGAATTTCATTGAATATTTAGTAATAGCACGATTAGGCGTTAGTATTTTACCAGAACATATTGCCAAGATGTTAAAAGATGAGATTAAAAGTATAAAAATTGAAGACTCAGGTATGAGCTGGGAACTTGGAGCAATTTGGAAAAAAGATAAACTTTTAAGTTATGCAACGTCTAAATGGATAAAATTTATGACTGAGAGATTGGAAAACAAGTAAACGGTTCATTTTTATAAATAGTGAAAAACCTTAACGTAGGTTCTCTCACTATTTTTTATTTTTAAAACGGTTCCATAGAAAATAACTATAAGTTATATATAAAATCAATATTTTTATAATCTGTCAATATAGATTATAATTTTGAATATAGACTAAAAAATCGCTGTAACAAATTCGACAAATTTATGGAGGTCAGTCGTTTTGAAAAAAGCATTAAATATTATAGAGATTATTCTTCAAATCGTATTGGTGGTAGCGATTAGTATTATAGGTTCACTGCTACAAAAATGGCTACATATACCATTAGCAGGAAGTATTATCGGTATGATATTATTTTATATTTTATTACATTTTCAAATTATTCGCGTTGAATGGGTTTCTAAAGGAGCCGACTTCTTATTAACCACAATGGTCTTCTTCTTTATTCCTTCAGTTGTAGGAATTATGGATATTGTTTCTAATATCACTACAAGTTATATTATTTTCTTCCTCTTGATTATTATTGGTACAAGCTGTGTGGCACTTGTTTCTGGATTTATTGCTGAAACAATGTCTAAGAAAAAACCTCATACTAAGAAAGGAAATCATTAAAAATGGATATATTAAAAGGCGTTTTAATGATATTATTAACTGTTGTAATGTATAAACTTGCTCAAATATTACAACGTAAATATAATAACCCATTATTGAATCCAGCATTAATCGGTTCACTTGGAATAATTATTGTTTTACTTTTAACACGTCAAAACTATCACGATTACATGATTGGCGGTCAATGGATTAACCATCTATTAAATGCCACTGTTGTATGTCTTGCTTATCCACTTTATAAAAATAAAGATAAGATTGTAGAAAATATTGGGGTCATTTTTTCAAGCGTCATGGCTGGCGTGATATTGAATTTTGTGTTAGTGTTTAGTTCGTTAAAGTTATTAGGTTACTCAGAAGAAACAATCGTAACTATACTACCTAGATCAATTACAGCTGCTGTAGGAATTGAAGTCTCTCAAGAACTTGGAGGTACAGATACGATTACAGTACTGTTTATCATTACTACTGGATTGATAGGTAGTATGATGGGTTCAATGCTACTTAAGGTTGGTCAATTTAAAACATCAATCGCGAGAGGTTTAACATATGGAAATGCATCACATGCTTTTGGAACTGCAAAAGCGTTAGAACACGACATCGAATCTGGCGCATTTAGCTCAATTGGAATGATTTTAACAGCAGTTATTAGTTCAATTCTTATTCCAATTATGATTAAGTTGTTTTACTAAAGGGAATACAGAAACAAATTGTATATTTAGGAAAGGGGCTATTTAATCAATGGCGAAGATTAAAGCAAATGAAGCATTAGTTAAAGCATTACAAGCTTGGGATATTGATCACTTATGGGGTATTCCAGGTGACTCAGTTGATGCAGTAGTAGATAATTTAAGAACAGTTAGAGATACTTTCAAATTTTATCATGTACGTCATGAAGAAGTTGCAAGCTTATCAGCTGCAGCATATACAAAGTTAACAGGTAAAATCGGTGTAGCTTTAAGTATTGGTGGACCTGGGGTTGTTCACTTATTAAATGGTATGTATGACGCTAAAATGGACCGTGTACCTCAACTTATTATTACAGGTCAAACGAATAGTACATTATTAGGTACAAAATTCTTCCAAGAAACTAACATTTCTAAAATGGTTGACGACGTAGCAGTATTCCATCATCAAGTTCAAAAAGGTGATGACTTATTTGAAATTACAAACGAAGCGATTCGTACTGCATATGAAAAAAATGGTGTAGCAGTTATTATTTGTCCAAATGATCTATTAACTCAAAAAATTAAAGACACTACAAATCGTCCAGTAGATACGTCTAGACCAGTGTTACCAACACCATCTTATCGTAGCATTAAAAAAGCTGCTAAATTAATTAACAAAAGTAAAAAACCAGTTATGCTTGTTGGGGTAGGTGCAAAAAATGCTTCAACTGAATTACAAGACTTCATTGAAGCAGCTAAAATCCCTGTAATTCATACATTACCAGCTAAAACTGTTTTACCTGATTCACATCCATACAGTGTGGGTAACTTAGGTAAAATTGGTACAAAAACGTCTTACCAAACTATTCAAGATGCTGATTTATTAATCATGGCTGGTACTAACTTCCCTTATGCAAATTACTTACCTAAGAAAAATATTAAAGCGATTCAAATCGACACAAATCCAAACGTAATTGGTGAACGTTTCGATATTAATGTTGGTATTGTTGGTGACGTTAAATTAGCATTCCATCAATTAACTGAAGCAATCAAACCAGTACCTCATCGTTCATTCTTAGACAAAACGTTAAAACGTAAAGCTGTATGGGATAAATGGATGGAAAAAGACATGAATAATACAAGTGCTCCAATTCGTCCAGAACGTTTAATGAAAGCTATCAATGATTACAGTAAAGATGACGCTGTATACTCAATCGATGTTGGTACTTCAACTGTTTGGGGTACACGTTACTTAGACTTAAATGTTAATAATAAATTTATTATCTCAGCATGGTTAGGTACAATGGGTTGCGGTCTTCCAGGTGCTCTTGCTTCTAATATTGCTTACCCAGGTCGTCAAGCAATTGCAATTACTGGTGACGGTGCATTCCAAATGGTAATGCAAGACTTCGCAACTGCTGTTCAATACGATTTACCAATGACAATTTTCGTATTAAATAACAAACAATTATCATTCATCAAATATGAACAACAAGCTGCTGGTGAATTAGAATATGCCATCGACTTCTCTGATATGGATCATGCTAAATTCGCTGAAGCTGCTGGTGGTAAAGGTTATGTATTAAAAGACCCTAACCGTATTGATGAAATTGTTGAAGCAGCATTAAATGAAAATGTACCAACTGTTGTTGATGTACATGTTGATCCAAACGCTGCGCCATTACCAGGTCAAATCGTTAACGAAGAAGCATATGGTTATGGTAAATGGGCTTACAGATCTATCACAGAAGACAAAGAATTTGACTTCGATAAAGTACCACCAATCTCTGTAGCTGCTAAACGTTTCTTATAAGACATAGATTCGAAACACTGACGAAAGTAATGCTTTTGTCAGTGTTTTTTTATGAATATTTAAATTAAAAAAATGTAAAATATTAGTAAAAAAGATATTGAAAACGCTTTATATTATAGGTATAATTAAATTGTTAAAAAAGAACTGCGTGTTACTATTCGATTAGGCATGAGCAGATAAGCTATCATTATTTTTGTCATAAATGATGGGCTTATTTGGTCATGCTTTTTTAATGCGTAAAAAAGATATATTGAAAGGATTGAATCAAAATGTTTAAAAAGCTATTTGGACAATTGCAACGTATTGGTAAAGCATTGATGTTACCTGTGGCAATTTTGCCTGCAGCTGGATTATTACTAGCAATTGGAACAGCTTTTCAAGGTGAAGCATTACAGCATTATCTTCCATTTATTAAAAATGGAGTAATTCAAAATATTGCTAACATGATGACAGGTGCTGGTGGTATTATTTTTGATAACTTACCTATCATTTTTGCACTCGGTGTAGCAATAGGACTAGCAGGTGGAGATGGTGTAGCAGCCATTGCAGCTTTTGTCGGATTTATTATTATGAATAAAACAATGGGAGCATTCTTAAATGTTACGCCAGCACAATTGGAAGACCCATCTAAAGGATTCGCAAATGTTTTAGGCATACCTACACTTCAAACTGGAGTGTTTGGTGGGATTATTATAGGGGCTCTAGCAGCTTGGTGTTATAACAAATTTTATAATATTTCCTTACCATCGTATTTAGGGTTCTTTGCGGGTAAACGTTTTGTGCCGATTATGATGGCAACGACATCGTTTATTTTAGCTTTCCCAATGGCTTGGATTTGGCCATTCATTCAAAATGGATTAAATGCATTTAGTACAGGTTTGTTAGAATCTAATACTGGATTGGCAGTATTCTTATTTGGATTTATTAAACGATTACTTATTCCATTTGGTTTACATCATATTTTCCATGCGCCATTCTGGTTTGAATTTGGTTCTTGGAAAAATGCAGCTGGAGAAATTATTCGAGGAGATCAACGTATTTTTATTGAGCAAATACGTGAAGGTGTTCATTTAACTTCAGGTAAATTCATGCAAGGTGAATTTCCTGTTATGATGTTTGGATTACCAGCAGCAGCATTAGCAATTTATCAAACAGCTAAACCTGAGAATAAAAAGGTAGTTGGAGGTTTGATGTTATCAGCAGCTTTAACATCATTCTTAACTGGTATTACTGAACCGTTAGAATTTTCATTCTTATTCGTAGCACCATTATTATTCTTTATTCATGCAGTACTTGATGGATTATCATTTTTAACACTTTATCTACTACATTTACATCTAGGATATACATTCTCTGGAGGATTCATAGATTTTGTTTTATTAGGTATTCTTCCAAATAAAACACCATGGTGGTTAGTGATTCCAGTAGGATTAGTTTACGCTGTTATTTATTATGTTGTATTTAGATTCTTAATTGTTAAATTCAACTTTAAAACGCCAGGTCGTGAAGATAAACAAGCCTCTGTAGCTAATACATCTGCAAGTAAATTACCTTTTGATGTGTTAGATGCAATGGGCGGTAAAGAAAATATCAAGCATTTAGATGCTTGTATTACACGTTTACGTGTTGAAGTCAATGATAAGTCTAAAGTAGACGTTGAAGGACTAAAAGCTCTTGGTGCTTCAGGGGTGCTTGAAGTAGGAAATAATATGCAAGCTATTTTTGGTCCTAAATCAGATCAAATTAAACATGATATGGCACGCATTATGAATGGAGACATCACAAAACCTAGTGAAACCACTGTGACTGAAGATACATCAGATGAGCCAGTACAGTTGGAAGAGGTAAAA
This sequence comes from Staphylococcus sp. HMSC072H03, assembly GCF_001809305.1. Lineage (NCBI taxonomy): Bacteria > Bacillati > Bacillota > Bacilli > Caryophanales > Staphylococcaceae > Staphylococcus > Staphylococcus sp. HMSC072H03. The sequence continues at coordinate 153,672 of NZ_KV796914.1, read as the reverse complement.
GAAACGGATATCTATGCACCAGGTACGGGTCATATCATCCCATTATCTGAAGTACCAGATAAAGTATTCTCAGAAAAAATGATGGGTGACGGTATTGGATTTGTTCCTGAAAAAGGCGAAATTGTAGCACCATTTGATGGTACAGTTAAAACGATTTTCCCAACGAAACATGCCATCGGTTTAGAATCTGATACAGGAATTGAAGTATTAATTCATATTGGTATCGATACAGTGAAATTGAATGGTGAAGGCTTCGAAAGTTTAGTTGATGTCAATGAACCTGTTACACAAGGTCAACCATTAATGAAGATTAATTTAGCATACTTAAAAGAACATGCGCCAAGTGTTGTCACACCAGTGATTATTACAAATCAAGATGATAAAACATTAACATTCGATGATGTTGATTCAGTAGATCCTGGTAAGCGTATTATGACAATTAAATAATAAAACAAGCCTGGGACATCATATGTGTCTCAGGCATTTTTAATGTATTGGCGGTCGATGACTGAATTGAAAAGGTGTTGTCTTAAGGTTTTCAATGCTAGTTCTCTTTGCTATAGTAGGGCGACGAATTCAAAAAGAAATCTTTCTCTTTTATTTTTTATTTAATACACAACATTATTTAGTTATATCATTCTCAATTAATAATTTGATTGCTTTATGATCTGTAGCATTTCTAAATAAGTCATAAGCATTTTCAATTTCGCTTAATTTACTATAATGTGTCACGAGTTGTTCAGGTTGAATGATTTTAGATTTGAGTGCTTCCAACAATTCTTCAGTGGTATTAGCAGAAACTAAACCAGTTGTAACGTTGATATTTTTAATCCATAATTTTTCGATATCAAATTGAACGGGTAAGCCGTGAACACCAACATTAGCAATTGTTCCATCGACGCCAATCAACTTTTGACATAAATCAAATGTTGCTGGAATACCAACTGCTTCAATAGCAACATCGACGCCACGATGATTGATATCTTTGATTTGTTTAATTGCTTCATTCACATGACTAGAATTAATTGTATGAGTCGCTCCAAATTTTTTGGCTGTAGCTAAACGATGATCATCTAAATCAATCATAATTATTTTTGAAGGTGAGTAGAATTGAGCAGTTAATAAAGAAGCTAATCCAACTGGTCCAGCACCTACAATAGCAACAGTGCTACCAGGTTTTACTTTTCCTTTTAATACACCAATTTCATAACCAGTCGGTAAAATATCTGAAAGCATCACGAGTGCTTCATCAGGTAAAGAAGTAGGAGCATGATATAAAGAATTATCTGCAAAAGGGACTTTCACATATTCTGCTTGCGTACCATCAACAAGATGACCTAATATCCATCCACCTCCATTTTCACAATGAGCATAGATACCTTTTTTACAGTAATAACATTTGCCACAAGATGAGATACAAGACACAATGACTTTATCGCCGACTTTGAAGTTATTGACATTCGAACCAACAGATTCAACAATACCAATACCTTCGTGACCTAATGTAGTATATTGAGGAACTTCAGGTGTGTCTCCTTTAATAATATGTAAGTCAGTACCACAAATTGTTGTTTTGACCATTCTAATAATAGCGTCAGTACTTTCCGTAACAACTGGTTTTTCTTTATCGACGAGCTTAGCTACGCCAGGTTTTTCATAGATGTAAGCTTTCATGTTGATTCCTCCAATATAAATTGTGAATTATTTCACAAACATTATAACATTAATTTAATAAGATGTATTCTATTTTGAAGAGAAAATCATTGAACTATTGTTGAACGTATTTAACAAGAGGATTTAGATGAAAAAATAAGTGTAACATCGTAAAATAAGTATGTATAAGAGAACGAGACCGTTAAATTAAATAAGTAGGTGAAAATATGACTAAAAATATTGAAAGTATAGAACAATTTCATCAATTTATTCAAACGCATCGATTAGTAGTGATTCATGTTATGCGGAATCATTGTTCAGTATGTCATGCGGTATTGCCACAAATTGAAGATATCGTCAATGATTATTCTAAAGTCCATTTTGCTGTTATCAATCAATCTAATGTAGAAGCTATTGCGGGAGAACTATCTATATTTACTGTTCCAGTGGATTTAATATTTTTGGACGGAAAAGAAATGCATCGACAAGCGCGTTTTATTGATATGCAAGATTTTGAGCACCAATTAAGTTTAATGCATGAGAGTTTAAAATAAGTTAAGAAAGCCTAAACACGATAAATGAATTGTTGTGTTTAGGCTCTTTTATTACTATTTATTTAAAATTGATTCAATGAGAGCATCAGCACGTTGTTGATGCTCTAAAATAATATGACTTGATTGTTTGAAACGAGTAAGTTCATCTTCTTCCAATTTCAGTTCAATGACACGATCAGCACCATTACCGTTAATCACTGTTGGCGTTCCAATATAAAGGTCATTTAGTCCATATTCACCTTCAAGATAACTTGAAACATTCATAATCACATTTTTATTAAATAAAATAGCTTCTACAATACGTACTAAACTTAATGATATACCAAAGTTTGTAGTACCTTTTCGAACGTAAATATCATATCCCACTTGAGTGGTTTGCGAAGCGATAGATTGTTTGAACGTGGTTTGGTCTACTCCTTTATTCAGTAAATCAAGGACAGGTTCACCGGCAATTTGAGCATGAGACCAAACAGCTACTTGAGAATCGCCGTGTTCGCCAATAACAGGCGCATAGACATTTTGTGGTGCCACATCAAACGTGCGACTTAAGAAAAATTCGAAGCGAGCTGTATCTAATGAAGTTCCTGATCCAATAATTTTATTCTTAGGAAATTGAGACACACGTTTTATAACATAACTCATAATATCGACTGGATTAGATGGAAGTACAAAATAACCATCGAAACCATGAGCAATGACTTTTTGAATCATAGGCACAAAGATATTCACATTATCTTCTAATAATTTTAAACGTGTGTCACCTTTATCTAATTTTGCACTTGCACAGATCACGACGATATCAGCATCACTACAATCACTATACGAACCAAGATGTACATCTACAAACTTATCACCAAAAGGTGTAGCATGATTTAAATCCCATACATCTGCTTTTGCTTTATCTTCATCAATATCAATAATAGCTAGTTCATCGACTAGTCCTTTAGCTACAACTGCATGTGCAAACGCAGAACCTACGAATCCACTACCAATCAGCACAATTTTATTTCTTTTCATTCAGCATAACCTACTTTCTAAAATAGAATAAAAATTCTGATAATTATATTTAGAATAGCACTTATCACTACTTTTTTAAATATTTAAAAGTTGAATAAGCGATTTACTAAAATATAACGACTCTGAGGTATATAATAATATAGAGTATAGGAGGTCAAAAGATGAAAAAACGATTATTAACCGTAGCGACATCTGCAATTCTTGGAACTTTAGCTTACATTAAAGTAAAAGAAAAACGCAGTTATCAAAGCTTTATTACTGAAAAATATATTCGTATGTCTGGAATGAAAAAAACATTTGAAAATACGAATGATGCTAAAAAAGCATTAGAGGAAGTTAAACCTTTAACAGCTGGTAAATATGATGGGACGGATTATGAATTTAAACATCGTGCGCATACTAGAAGTATTAATGGATCTGTCACATATATTGTTAATGATAAAAGAGAACCTCATCAAGATGTTGTGCTTTACATTCATGGTGGTGCTTGGTTCCAAGATCCATTAGATAATCATTTTGATTTTATTGATCAACTTGCAGGAGAATTGGATGCACGAGTGATTATGCCTGTTTATCCTAAAGTACCTCACAGAGACTATCGAACAACATTTGAATTACTAAAAAATATTTATCAAAAAGAAATATTGGAAGTTGAAAATCCGCAACATATGACGATAATGGGAGATTCAGCAGGCGGTCAAATCGCTTTATCATTTGCACAATATCTTAAAAAAGAAACACAATTACCACAACCAGGACATATTGTGATGCTGTCTCCAGTTCTTGATGCAACATTTAATAATCCTGAAGCTAAAAAATATGAAAAAGTAGATCCTATGCTAGGAATTGAAGGAAGTAAATATTTCATTCAATTATGGTCTGGTGATACGCCAATAGAAGACTATAAAATATCGCCAATTAACGGAGATTTAGAGGGTCTTGGTCGTATATCTATTTTTATAGGCACAAAAGAAACGTTATATCCAGATGCATTAAAGCTCTCTAAAATGTTAAATGATAAAGGAATTGAACATGATTTTACACCTGGTTATAACTTATTCCATATTTATCCTATTTTCCCATTACCAGAACGTCAAAAGTTCTTTACACAACTGAAAAATATAATGGGAAAAGATTAAATACTAGTTTGAACATTGGTGTTATTTTTAAAAGCACTCGAATAAAGAATAAAACATCTATGATAGCACATATGACTAGGCTGTTTTTTTAAAAAGATAATAATAAAATAATGAGTAAAATGAATATCATTCTAAGAATTTGAAATGCATTGAAAATCGAATGTTTAGGTTGTAAAATTTCAGCAAAATTCAATAAAAACATGTCACTTATTAATAGTCTAGCAGTAAGTAACATATTAATTCGCATTTTATATAAACATAAAAACAGATACTAACTTGTATTATTCTCTAGAGTTAGTATCTGTTTCTTTATATTCAGTATTAATAGTATCGTTATGTGAAGATAGGGCATCTTCTTTTTCTATTTCAGTAAAATTTGAAGTCGAATGTGGTGATTTGTTTTTATTGATTGTCTCGTGAGAAGATTGAGAACTGTTGTTGATATAACGATGATCAGTATCTAATACAGAATTACTCATGTCATTTCCTTGTAGACTGCCAATCAAAATAAAGATGAGATAACTAGAACAAGCCAGTAAAACTAAAGAAAGATAAATGCCAACTGCAATTTTAACAGGTTTAGCCATAGATTTATCCATTTATGTCCTCCTAGAGTCATAGCAATGTTTACTTATAAACTAACATGAGAGTTTTAAGTAAATGTAAATAAGAAGTAAATATTTATCGATTTACTATTAATAAATGTAAGGTAATTAAATTTGTCGATATTAATTTGAAATAATCAATAATTTATTCGAGAAAATATTGATATTCTATTAACTTTTTTATAATTTTATACTATTTTTAACTGAATATTTACATTTTTAAAACTGACTAAATATTAAGATGATAGCATACCCTTATTAAAGTGTTTAACGCATTCATTAAGATAATATTAAATGAAAGAAAAAATATGTTTAAAGAGAGGGACTTCAGTTTGATTCTCATTATCATTTGTATCGCTTTGATATTATTTCTAGGAATTAGAGAGAAAAAGCGACATACACACCGTTTAAATAAGATTCCTCTACGAATAAATATTAATGGTATTCGTGGTAAATCAACTATTACAAGAATGATTTATAGTATTTTGCGAGAAGATCAATATCATGTCATTGGTAAAACAACAGGCACTGATGCCAGAATGTTGTATTGGTTTACAGAGAAAGAATATCCTGTCCTTAGAAAACCGCAAGGCGCCAACATAGGAGAACAAAGAGACATTGTGCAAAAAGTAGTTAAGCAAAAAGGCAATGCGCTTGTTAATGAATGTATGGCAGTGAATCCAGATTATCAAATTGTCTTTCAAGAAGATTTAGTAAAAGCGAATATTGGTGTCATTGTCAATGTTATGGAAGACCATATGGACGTATTAGGGCCGACACTTCAAGATATTGCTCAAGCATTTACTGCAACGATTCCCCGAAATGGAAAATTAGTAGTCATGAAGGATGAGTTTACAGACTTTTTTGCTAAGGAAGCTAAAAAACGTAAAACTGAACTTATTGTTGTAGATAAAAATGATATACCTGAATCATACTTAAGGAAATTTAATTATTTAGTATTTCCTGATAATGTCGCTATCGCTTTAGGTGTAGCGCAAGCTGTAGGAGTTGAAAAAGACGTTGCACTGCGCGGCATGTTAAATGCACCTCCTGATCCAGGAGCGGTTGAAATTAAATATTTTAATGCAAATAACACAAAAAATGTATTTGTTAATGCGTTTGCTGCTAATGAGCCTCAGTCTACGAAAGCGATATTAAATAAAGTAGAATCATACGATTATCCTTATACAAAAAAAGTAGTGATTCTTAACTGTCGTTCTGACAGGGTGGATCGAACGCGACAGTTCGTTGAGAATTTTATTGAGGACGTCGAATTCGATACCTTAATTTGTACAGGAAAAAGCACGCAAATGGTTACAGATTTAATGCAACATCTACCTGAAAAAACATACATAAACCTTGAAAATCATGATTTTTCAGATATAGAAAAAGCGATTCTTAGTGAATCACATCAGGCACTCATATTTTGTGTTGGAAATATTCATGGTCCAGGTGGAAAAATAGCAGAATTTATAGAAGGGATAGAATAAAATGATAGGTTCGGAATTATACTTTTCCCTATTTGTTGGTATTGTATTAAGTTTAATTTTTGCAGAAAAATTTGGGATTAATCCCGCAGGTCTTGTTGTACCTGGTTATTTAGCACTTATTTTTGATCAACCCATTATGTTACTATCTGTGTTGGTCATTAGTTGTCTCACTTATTTTATTGTTACGTTTGGTATTAGTAGATGGGTCATTCTTTATGGTAGACGTAAATTTGCAGCGATGATTTTAACTGGTATGGTTCTAAAATTTGTTTTTGATTTAATTTATCCACTCACTCCATTTGAAGTTGTAGAGGTTTCAGGTATCGGAGTTGTTATTCCTGGTATTATTGCCAATACCATTCAAAAACAAGGTGTTGTAATTACATTAGCTACGACAATGTTATTAACATGTATTACTTATGTCATCTTGTTCTTATATAGCTTTATTAATTAATCGCGAGCGAGGAGCGCATAATAATGAAAAAGAAAAAACGATTATCAGCGAGCGAATGGTTACTTAAGCAATCGAAACGACATAAACGAAGAAACTTTTTGTATACGTTTATTGTCTTAGTTATCACAGTAGTACTTCTAATTTTTGCTATTCGAGCTGTTAAAGTTGAACCTGTAGAGGCGATGCCACATTCGGGTAATAGTATTAGAAATACATATTTAGGAAATATCACTTTGAATAATGACATCAGAAAAGTCAATTTAAATGATGTTTTTAAAAGTTTAAGACAGCCATTACAACAAAGTGATTTTTCCACAGCTTCTTTATATGTGAACCAATTTTCTAAAAATCCTAAAGAAAATATAAACAAAAACATAGAAAACATTATGTTTTTAAAAAAACAAAATATTAAAAGTATCAATTTAATTAATAGCACTATAGATAATGTACAAGCGCAAGATTTATCCAAAAAAGTTGAAGCACAAACAGATTATAATTTTTTAACTGGAAATGGTTCGAATCCAATTAATAGTAAAACAGTGCAACAAAAAGTTAAAAATAAAAAAGTCGCTAATGTTTCGTTCACAGATATTGAATCGTATTATGAAGATCCTTTAAAAAATACGACATCTATTAGCTTAGATCCCAAAATTTTTGTACCATTAATTAAAAACTTAAAGGAAAACAATGATCTTGTAGTTGTGAACGTAGATTGGGGGATTCCTAACGAACGTAATGTAACAGATCGCCAAAAAGCTTATGCCCATGCATTAGTTGATGCAGGTGCAGATGTAATCATTGGCCATAATACAGTTATACAAAGTATTGAGAAATATAAACATGCTAGTATTTTTTATAGTTTAGGAAATTTAACCTCTGCTGATTTTCTATCAAAAAATCAAAAAAGTATAGTTGTTCAACATGATTGGGATGGTCAGCATCATCAATTTCAAATTACACCTGTTCGCTCTGCAGATGGAAAATTAACAAAAGATCATATGAATAGTATGGAGTCACAACGTTATTACAATAATATTAAAGATAAAACAATTCATCTGAAAGAAAAGAATGGGGGGTATTCTTTTGAATATTAAACAACATTGGTTACCTATTGTTACAACACTCATTATTATTGCTATTTTATTAATGGTTACATTTGCTAGAGCAAATGAAGGTCTCGATAATTACGAAAAAAATGAATTAAATAAAGCCACGGAGCAATATTTATCTAAAGGGGCCAAGTAGTATGAATATCTATAATAAAGTGACACTATCAGTCATTTTAGTGATTACAATTTTAATCTCATTTATATTTTATTTTTTTAATAAAGAAGATAAACTTGATAAAGATGATCTATATGAAAACAAGATTGCTAACCGTAAATCAGCAACCTCTGATGAGCAAAAAACGTATGGTGTCGCTTCAAACAATGCTATCGCAACACGTGTAGGTAATAAAATTATTGAAGATGGTGGTAATGCAGTTGACGCAGCGGAAGGTGTCGCTTACGCGCTTGCAGTAACAGAACCTCATTCATCTGGATTAGGTGGTGGCGGCGCTACACTTACATACGATGGTAAAAATGGTGAAGAACCTCGCATGTATGAATATAAAACAACATCTTCATTTAATTACAAAAAGGGAGATAAAATAGGGACACCCGGTTTTGTACGCGGTTTACATGATATGCATGAAAAAGAAGGTAAAATGGATGAGAAAAAAATCTTAAACTATGTCATTCCATTAGCTGAAGATGGCTTTGAAGTAGATTCAGAGTTAGAACGTAGCTTGAAATTATTTGGTTCTGACATTGATCGAAACTCTCCCTTCTTTAAAGGCAAGCGTACAGTTCGTGAAGGTGCAATTGTAAAACAACCTGCTTTAGCAAATACTTTAAAGAAAATTCGAGATAAAGGACCGGATTATTTTTATAATCATATTGGAAAAAGTTTATCTAAACAATTAAAAAATCAACTCACTGAAGAGGATTTTAAACAAGTAAAGACAGAAGAAAAGAAACCTATTAGTACAAAATATTTAAACAATACTGTTTATGCTGCATCTAACCCATTAGGTGGAATCTTAATGGAACAAGGTTTGAAGATTGATGAAAGCGTAAATTCTGCAAATGATCGTACAGATTATATTACAGGGATTGTCAAATCTCGTGATATTATGTATCGAAATAGAGATATTGTTAATGGCAAAGAATCTAGTAGCAATACCTACTTGTCTCAAGATTATTTATTAGATAAGATTAACGGTATCAATTTTGACGAACAAGGTAGTGACTTCAATACACAACGTATTGATAACACAAGTACAACACACTTTGTAGTGATTGATAAGAACGGTAAGTTAGCAAGTACTACAAATACATTATCAAGCTTCTTTGGAACAGGTAAATATGTTAAAGAAGGTTTTTATATGAACAACTCGCTAACAAACTTTTCAACAGATCCAAACAGTCCAAACTATGGTGAGAAACATAAAGCACCACGTTCTTATACGTCACCTACTATTATTGTTGGACCCGACTTCTATATGGGTATTGGTTCGCCTGGAGGAAATAAAATTCCAACGATTCTTAATGAAGTCATTGTAGATTATTTAAGAGGAAATGGGACGTTACAAGAATCTATTAATAAGCCACGTTTTTATAATGATGGTGGAACAATCTTCTATGAAAATGCTATGGATGATAATGATGTCAATATTTTCAAAAGTCTAGGTTTTGGTGTAGAAGAAAAACGTAACGATCCTAACTTTGGTAGTGTTCAAGGTGCGGTTTATAACAAGCAAGATAGAACAGTGGAAGTTGGACAAGATGTAGGAAACAGATAATAAAAAGGGACAAAAATCAATCGGTTTTTGTCCTTTTTTTATTTACTTAAAATAAGTATTGAAATAATTATTTAAAACGCTATCATAAATACATAGATAGCTAAATTTAATTTATATATAATAGAAAATATAAAAATAATAAATTGTCATTAATATAATTATATGAATAGTGATATAAAGGGTGAGTCGTATGAAAGAAGCAGTATTAGGTATTGATCTTGGAACTAGCGCAGTTAAAATTATTGCGGTAAATCAATCAGGCCATGTGATTACTTCAACAAGTGTGCCTTTAAATTTAATACAATCCCAACCTGGATATAGTGAACAAGATCCAGAGGAATGGTTTAATGCAGTTAAAACAGGCATATATCAGTTAAATCATTCTGATGAAATGAAATTATATAAAGTGAAGGGTATCTCATTCTCAGGGCAAATGCATGGGCTAGTAGCTTTAGATAAAGAAGGTCACCCTGTACGACATGCTATTCTTTGGAATGATACACGTAATTCAGAACAATGTAAGCAAATTAGATCGGTTTATGGAGAGCGATTAAATGGAAATCCGATTCTTGAGGGTTTTACACTTCCTAAGATGATGTGGGTAAGTACTCATGAACCTGAACTATGGAAGAAAGTAGATGTGTTCGTTCTTCCTAAAGATTATGTACGTTATCGTTTAACAGGTAAGATTCACATGGAATATTCTGACGCTGCAAGTACGCTTCTTCTTAGTCCAGAAACGCATGATTGGTCAAAAGAAGTTGGAGATACATTTGATATAGGAGATGTTTATCCATCACTTGTGAAATCCACAGACGAAGTTGGAATGATTCAAGGCCCCTTAGCGAGTGAACTTGGTTTTACATCTCCAGTAAAAGTATTTGCTGGGGGTGGAGATAATGCCTGTGGTGCCATTGGTGCAGGTATAATCAATGATAATGATACATTATGTAGTATTGGTACTTCTGGTGTAATCGTAAACGTAGAAAAAAGTAATCAAACGCAGTATAAAAATAATATACATTTTTTTGATCATAGTGTTCCAAATACATATTATGCAATGGGAGTAACGTTGGCTGCAGGATATAGTCTTAATTGGTTAAAGAGAACATTTTTTGATAACGATACGTTTGATGAAATTGTTAAACAAGCGAGTACCTCGTCAATAGGTGCAAATCGTTTATTATTTGCGCCTTACCTAGCTGGTGAGCGTACACCACATGGCGATGCATTTATTCGAGGGAGTTTCATTGGTATTAGCGGTAACCATTCTAAATCAGACTTTGCACGAGCGGTACTAGAAGGTATTACCTTTTCTTTATATGATTCAATTCAATTGATGCGAGAAGCGGGAAAAGAAATTACACATATTACTTCAATTGGTGGAGGGGCAAAAAGTGAATTTTGGCTTCAAATGCAAGCTGATATTTTCAATGCATCTATACGTAAATTGAAGCATGAAGAAGGACCAAGTATGGGGGCAGCAATGATTGCGGCGTATGGATTACAATGGTTTGATTCTTTTGATGACTGTGTAGCACAATTTATAGACGTTGAACATATATATGAACCAAATTTGCAACGACACCAACAATATGAATCTTATTACAATATTTATAAACAAATCTATCAACATACACATCAACTTACAGAAGCATTATTAAAGATTTAAAGCGTTTAGCCCATGATTATTTAGAAAGAAACTCGAAGAATCAGATGACAAAGTAGGGACAGACATCGTTTTTATGTCCCTACTTTTTTAATAGTAAATTCCGATTAACATTCCTTTTTATAATTAAAATATTATATTTATGACAAATATATTGACAAAAATCTAATATAGATATTAAATAATATATATAAATTCCTCATTCCAAATAACACTATCTGTTAAGTATGGAAAGGAGTGATAGTTATGAACGATACTCATTTCATTGATCAACTATCACACGTAAATATGATTGAGACCCTTTATTTAAATTCTAATGATTTAAAACCCTCTATGAATCTTTTCCTAAATGTATTATTTAAACGATTATTACTAGAATATTATGTATACATTCGTACAATTTATAATAAGTATGCATGTTTAGAAATGCCATTTCTATCCTTTCAACTTTTTTCCAATCATTTTCATGATTTATGTTATATCATGTATACACTCATCGATACGCAAAATATAACAACTTATTCTAACGTTTTAGAATAGTAAAACGATATAGTTAAGTATGTTTGTGTGTATAAGAGATCCACCCCATTAAGAAATAGAGTGAGTAAGAAAACAATAAATAATTGATAAAATTCAATCAAGTGGTGAACATTCATATTACTAAAAGATGTATTATAACTGAGTGTATTTATAAACATCTTTTTCAGTAGAAGTGAGTATATTTCTCGTTTCTACTGTTTTTTTATGAACAAAATTAATATTTTGCGTCTAATTTTTTTTACATGAAAATTAAATTCGTTAAAATACTTAAAATGTGAATTATTTCACAAATAAATTTTAGATTTACTGTATTAGGTGTTGAAAACGTTTTCCAAGGGGTGTACTATGACATTGGCTAGGAAATTAGAGAGAAAGAGGTTATCGGGAAATGAATATTATTTTAGGCGTTGGGACTCTTGTATTAGTATTAATTGTAATGACACTTTTCTTAAACTTTGCACCATATGGAAAACAAGGATTACAAGCACTGTCGGGAGCAGCGTGTGCAACTTTCTTGCCACAGGCATTCTTAAGTTATGCGATAGGTGGCGTTTTCCATATTCACTTCTTCCAAGTGATTGGAGATTTAGCAGGGAGTTTAGCTGGCGTTGCAGTAGGAATTTTGACATGTGTTAATTTAGGTATTTCACCAGTATTTGCAGTTATCGTTGGTTTAGTATTACATGATTTTAAATTATTACCAGCATTTATTGCAGCGTATATTATTTCATTTGGTATTAAATTTATTGAGAAAAAAGTACCAGAAGGTTTAGACTTAATTGCAGTTATTTTAATTGCTCCAGCCGTTGCATTTGGCTTAGCAACAGTCATTAGCCCAGGAGTAATGGCTGTATTGCAACAAATTGGTGGTGCAATTACTGCTGTAGGAGACAGTCATCCATACGCTTTAGCAGTGATACTTGGATTAGTCATTCCAGTTACAGGTATGACACCATTAAGTTCAATGGTACTGACAAGCTTATTGGGTTTAACAGGTGTACCAATGGCAATCGGTGCATTAACTTGTACAGGCGCTTCATTTGTTAACTACGTGATGTTTAGTAGATTAAACATTGGTGGTCCATCTAAAGCATTTGCAGTTTTTGTTGAACCGCTCACTCAAATTGATTTAATTGCTAAATATCCATTACAATTATATGGAACAAATGCCTTGATTGGTGTAGTAAATGCATGTATTGTAACATTTAGTGGACTAGTAATAAATGTAAAAGGTATGGCTACACCAATTGCTGGTGCAATTGTATTGTTTGGCTTTAATACACCTATGAAAGCAGTAATTACAATCATTGCTGTAGCAATTTCAAGTATCATTTTGGCGTTCGCGATCAGTACATTGATTAAAAAATTCAATCTCATGGATTTATCTATCAAATTACCATCTAAACAAAAACAACCTAAGGAGAGTGTTTAAGAATGGCTACTAAAAAAAGTTATGACTATCAAAGTGCGTTTGATATTATTGGACCAGTCATGATGGGACCTTCAAGTTCTCATACAGCTGGAGCAGTAAAAATAGGGAATGCTGCTTTTAATGTACTCGGAGGCATTAAACCAGAAACATTAGCAATTCATTATTATGAATCATTCGCAAAAACACACCAAGGGCATGGTACAGATTTAGCAATTGTAGGTGGTGCAATGGGTTATAGTACGTTCGATAATCGAATTAAAGATTCATTAACTATTGCTAACGATTTAGGTATTCATGTTGACATTATTGAAGAAGATGGAGAAAGTATTGGAGAACATCCAAATTGTGCTTATTTAATTGCTGAAGCAAATGGACGTCATATTGAAGTGATTGGTAATTCTATAGGTGGCGGTACCATTAAATTGAGAAGAATTAGTGTTGAAGGTATAGATGTTAACTTTAATCATGGCTTACCCATTTTAGTCATGGATGGATCTAAAAATAAGTCGGAAGTGAATCATTTCTTAAATGAAGTAAACGAACTTGGCGTAAGTATAGACGAAGAATTGGTTGAAACAGATGATGATAATAGTTTAGTTGTTTTACCGTTAACAAAAGCAATCAAAGAATCAACATTAAATCAAATCAAAGAAAAATATAATCACTTAAATATATCCTATATAAAATAAAGGAGGATTAAAAATGTTCGATTCAATTAGAGAAACTATAGATTATGCTGTTGAAAACAATATGTCATTCGCGGATATTATGATTCAAGAAGAAATGGAATTATCAGGTCAATCACGTGATGAAGTTAGAGATTTAATGAAAGAAAATTTACAAGTCATGCGTGATGCTGTAGTTAAAGGGACTACAGGAGATGGGGTAGAAAGTGTCACAGGTTATACGGGACATGATGCAGCTAAAATCCGTGATTACAACGAGAATTATCATGCTTTATCAGGCCATGAAATGATGGAAGCAGTTAAAGGCGCTGTAGCAACAAATGAAGTCAATGCAGCAATGGGGATTATTTGTGCAACACCGACAGCTGGTTCCTCCGGTACGATTCCGGGCGTATTATTTAAATTAGAAAAAACACATGGTTTAACAGAAGATCAAATGATTGATTTTCTATTTGTTGCATCATTATTTGGACGTGTGGTTGCAAATAATGCGAGTGTTGCTGGTGCAACGGGAGGTTGTCAAGCAGAGGTAGGTTCAGCATCAGCTATGGCAGCAGCAGCTGCAGTATCTGTCTTTGGTGGTGAACCAGAAGCTTCGGGTCATGCGATGGCATTAGCTATTAGTAACTTATTAGGCCTTGTGTGTGACCCAGTGGCTGGACTTGTTGAAATTCCATGCGTCATGCGTAATGCCATTGGTTCAGGAAATGCATTAATTTCAGCTGATTTAGCTTTAGCTGGTGTGAAAAGTAGAATTCCAGTCGATGAAGTCATCGAAGCGATGGACAAAGTAGGGCGAAACTTACCTGCACAACTTAGAGAAACTGGACTAGGTGGTTTAGCAGGTACACCAACAGGAGAAGCCATTAAACAAAAAATCTTTGGTAATGCAGAAGACCCAGTCAATAGTTTTTCATAACATTTAAAATCCTAAACCATTCTTGAATGACAACATATTCAAGAGTGGTTTTTTTACGCCTTAAATTATCAGAAAATTTCAAAAAAGTAATTGCAATATTTCACTTTTGGATATAAAATAACTCAAAAGGGGATGATGATATGCTTAGATTATATCTCTTATTTTTAGCCTTCATCATTAATACAACGTTAACACGTGTATGGACGATCGAAGGAACTTGGGAGAATCTTTTACTTCAATCAATGTCCATGAGTATAATGTTTGTATTTCTTTTTTACTATGTGTGTTTTATGCTTGAAAATAGAAAACATGAAAAAATAGATAGCCTTAGAGATGAAGAATAAACAAAAAAGTCGAGACAGTTATGTGAATAACAAGATCTCGATTTTTTTATGAGTTATTTATCCGTATTTAAATCATATTGATAGAAAGCTAAATCAAGCCAACGTTCAAATTTATAGCCTACGTTTTCAATCGTACCAGCATGTTTAAAATTGAATTTTTCATGAAGTTTAATACTTGCTTCATTTGATGCATCTATGCCTGCAACTATAGTGCGATACTGGCGGTGTTTAGCATCATCAATTAAATGCTCGAGTAAATGTGATGCCACGCCTCTTCCACGATAATCTTTATTTACATATATAGAATGCTCAATAGAATATAAATAGGCTGGCCAATTTCTAAATTGACCATACGTGGCAAACCCAGCAACTTTATTATCTATTTCAAATATAAATATAGGTTCGTGTGCAAGCACTTTTGTTTCGAACCATGCTTCTCGTTCATCAAGACTTTGTGGATTATAAGTATATACAGCAGTTGTATTCAGTATGGCATCATTATAAATATTTAATATATCAGGTAAATCTTTACGTTCTGCTTTTCTAATCATGATAAGCACCTACTTATAGTATTTATTGTTAATTTAAGCACTTGCATGAAGTTAAATCAAATATATGTCATATAATCTAACATTTTATTTAGAAAAATAAATGATATACTATGAATTAAGAATTTTAAAATTAAAGGAGTACTACTTAGTGAAAAATTGGACAAATCGACTCATGACCATTATTGGTGTGATTTTGATATTAGTAGCAGTATATTTATTTGCGAAACCATATATTGATAATTACTTACATGAAAAAGATAATGACGATAAAATAGAACAATATGATAAAAATGATAAAAGCAATACATCAAAAGAAAAACCTACGATTCCAAAAGATAAATCGAAAATGGCAGGGTATATCAGTGTACCCGATGCGGAAATCAAAGAACCTGTTTATCCTGGTCCTGCGACACCTGAACAACTTAATAGAGGTGTAAGTTTTGCAGAAGGTGATGAATCACTTGATGATCAAAATATTTCTATTGCAGGACATACATTTACTGATCGTCCACATTACCAATTTACAAATTTAAAAGCAGCAAAAAAAGGCAGCAAAGTTTATTTTAAAGTTGGAGATGAAACTCGAGAATATAAAATGACAAGCATTCGAGATGTAGATCCTGAAGATGTTCAAGTATTGGACGAACATAAAGGGGAAACTAATCAACTGACATTAATAACGTGTGATAATTATAATCAACAAACAGGCGTTTGGGAAAAAAGAAAAATTTTCGTAGCTAAACAAATTAAATAAATATTTTAGTTGACCGCTCATCTTCTCATTGATGAGCGGTTTTTATGCATAAAATTTTATTCTTTGTATGTAATTTCTAAATGTGAATATAGTTTCACTCTTCAAGTACTGACTTCAATCCCAATCATAAGGTGGATATAATGGACGATGAAAAGTATTGTAAGGGGGAAACCACTCATGATTAGAGCCATTGCAGTAGATATGGATGGGACATTTTTAGATACAAATAAAGAATATGACAAAGCGCGCTTTGAGATAATTTATCAAGAATTAAAACGAAGACATATTGAATTTATTGCAGCCAGTGGTAATCAATATGCTAAGTTAAAGTCTATTTTTGGAGAGCGAGACATGTACTTCATTTCTGAGAATGGTGCAGTGATTTATCATGGTAATCAATTGTATAATTACCGTAGTTTTGATCAAACCATATATGAAAAAGTAGTGAATTATATTCATCTTGATCAACATATCGACGAATTCATTGTATGTGGACTTAAAAGTGCATATATTTTAAAAGATACGTCAGAAGCCTTTAAAAAAGATGCCCATTTTTATTATCGTCAATTAGAAGAAATAGATACATTTCAACCTTTACCTAATGATGAATATGTGAAGATTGCATTAAATATTAATCGTGAGACACATCCCACTTTGGATACAGATTTAGAAACAAAGTTTAAAGAAGAAATTAAACTGGTTTCAAGTGGCCATGATAGTATTGATATTATTATGCCTAATATGACAAAAGGCCAAGCGTTAAAACGTTTGTTAAAAAAATGGGAAATGTCACCATCTGAATTAATGGCATTCGGTGATGCTAACAATGATAAAGATATGCTAGAATTTGCAGAGCATAGTTATGTTATGGCAAATAGCCATGATCAATCATTATTTGATATTGCAAAATTTATAGCGCCAAGTAATGATGAACAAGGGGTACTTCAAATTATAGAAGAAAAAGTATTAAAGAGTGAGACAGAATAATTCGTCGTCTCATTCAGTAGTCGACTACTAACACATAAAAAAGGCCTAGGACATCATAAGTTGTCCCAGGCCTTTTTATATATTAAATCTTAGTTTAATTGAGTGTCACATTTACCTGTGTTAATTACAGATAATGCAGCATTTAATCCACCTTCAACTAAGTTTCTAACTGCTTCATCTGAGAAGAAAGCAATATGAGGTGTCACTAAGATGTTTTCATTTTCAATTAATTCAAGTAACGTTTTATCTTCAATTTCTTTACCTGTCCAGTCATATGTGAAGTAATCAGCTTCATTTTCATATGTGTCAATGGCAGCACCGTATAAAGTACCATTATTTACAGCATTAATTAAAGCTGGTGTATCAATAACAGCACCACGAGCGGCATTTACTAATACAGCGCCTTTTTTCACTTTGCTAAACATGTCAGCATTGAATAAGTGGAAGCTTTCTTTGTTAGCAGGTACATGTAAAGAAATGATATCAGCATCGGCAATGGCTTCTTCAACTGAATCTTTATATTCTAAGAAATCTAATGAGTTGTTTGGATATGCATCATAGCCTACTACTTTTGCGCCAAAACCAGCATAAATTTTACCAGTTGCAGCACCAATACGGCCTGTACCGATAATTGCAACAGTCATGTTTTTAACAGGTGTAGACATGATAGGTGCAGCCCATTTGAAATTATGTTCTTGAACGCGTTTTTCAATTGCAGGGAATTTACGTACTAATTGTAAAGCGATTGATACTGAGTATTCAGCAATTGTTTCAGGTGAATAACTTGGTACGTTAGAAATTACAATATTGTGTTTTTTTGCAAGATCTAAATCATACATATCAAAACCAGCAGTACGTTGAGCGATTTGTTTAATACCGTATTTTTCAAGTTTAGGATAAACAGAATCTGATAATTTACCGAATTGCATTGTAGTTACGCCATCGAAACCTTCTAATTGATCTACTGTGTCTTCGCTTAAAATTTCTTCAGAAGTAACAACTTCTACATTGTGTTCTTTACCCCAATTTAAAGCGTCTTTTTTTTCGTAATCACGAGTTCCGAAAAACATAATTTTTGTCATTAAAATAACCCCATTTCATTTTGTATAAAAAAGTTAAAATTTAATAAATACGTAAGACTAAAGTTAAAGTAAGAGATTTGGTACAAAATCATTAAATATTATCTCTAACAAAACTTACAACCCTATTATATTGTGAATTAGTTCACAAATCAATTAAAAAGGATTTTTTATTTTGTATAATGTGAAATTATATACATAAAATATCATTTAAAATGAAATATTACAACTTAGAATTAGACAAATCATTTTGAGCTAATTATTTTGGCTAAAATAGTTTGTATTTTATAATTTGAGTAAGATTTTTAATAGAGGAGTGGATGACTATCAATCAGATTCAAAATACCATTATAGATGCGTTTAAATTTAGATTTGCTACTAAGGAATTCGATACAACAAAAAAGATAAGTGATTCTGAATTTAATACAATTCTTGAAGCAGGACGATTATCTCCTAGTTCGTTAGGCCTTGAGCCTTGGAGATTTCTTGTGATTCAAAACGAAACGCTGCGTGAGAAATTAATACCTTATAGTTCTGGTGCACAAAAGCAACTTAAATCTGCCAGTCATTTTGTACTAATTTTAGCTCGTAAGAATGTAACACAGACGTCTGATTATGTACAGTCATTTATTAGAGGGATTAAGCAGTATGAAGAGAGCACCATTCCAATGTTTGAAGATAAAGTACAGGGATTCCAAACACGTTTTCATATTAATGACAACGCTAGAACCATTTTGGATTGGGCGTCTAAACAAACCTACATTGCATTAGGTAATATGATGACAGCAGCTGCATTAATGAATATTGATTCCTGTCCAATGGAAGGTTTCGATTTAGATGGCGTAACTGAGTTATTAGAACATGAAGGAATCATTGATAGTAATCAGTTTGCACCTTCAGTTATGGTAGCTTTTGGTTACAGAAAAGAGAATCCTACAAAACCTAAAACACGTCAACCACAAGAAGATGTAATTGAATGGTTAAATTAAGCATAGTTTTGTAAAAAAAGGGTAAATAATAAATATACAAAACGTATCAATGATGAAGTGAATTTAACATTACTTTATAGAGAGTTACGTTATGATTTATTTATAAACAAAGAAAGAGGGATGAAAACGTATGGCAAAAGTAAATGTTAGAGATTTTTTAGATGAACAATATGATTTATTTATAAATGGCGAATTCCAACCAAGTGAAAGCGGAGAAACACTTACGGTAACTAACCCAGCAAATGGTGAAGAATTAGCTAAAGTTGCTAAAGCAAATGAAAAAGATGTTGATAAAGCAGTGCAATCAGCACATGATGCATTTGATAGCTGGAGTAAAATTTCTAAAGCAGAACGTGCAGATTATTTATTAGAAATTAGTCGTCGTATTGAAGAAAATAAGGAACATCTAGCAACAGTTGAATCACTTCAAAATGGTAAACCTTATCGTGAAACTTCAACGATCGATATTCCTCAAGTAGCTGAACAATTTAAATATTTTGCAGGAGTATTAACGACTGATGAAGGTTCGGTTAATCAAATAGATAATAACACTATGAGTTTAGTTGTAAATGAACCTGTGGGAGTAGTAGGTGCAGTAGTAGCATGGAACTTCCCAATCTTACTTGCATCTTGGAAATTAGGTCCAGCATTAGCAGCAGGTAATACAGTGGTGATTCAACCATCATCTTCTACACCATTAAGCTTAATTGAATTAGCTAAAATTCTTCAAGATGTGTTACCTAAAGGTGTAGTCAACGTCATTACTGGTAAAGGTTCAGAATCAGGTGATGCGATTTTCAAACATGAAGGTGTAAATAAATTATCATTCACTGGTTCAACTGATGTAGGCTATGGTGTTGCTAAAGCAGGTGCTGAACGTATTGTGCCGACTACATTAGAACTTGGCGGTAAAAGTGCTAATATTATCTTTGATGATGCAAATTTAGATCAAGTCATTGAAGGCGTTCAATTAGGTATTCTATTCAACCAAGGTGAGGTATGTAGTGCCGGTTCACGCTTATTAGTACAATCATCTTTATATGATAAATTATTACTAAAATTAAAAGAAGCGTTCGAAAATATTAAAGTAGGTGACCCATTCGCTGAAGATACAAAAATGGGTGCACAAACTGGCCCAGAACAAATTGAAAAAATTGAAAGTTATATTAAATTAGCAGAAGAAGATGACAAAGCAAATATCTTAACGGGTGGACATCGTATTACTGATAATGGTTTAGATAAAGGCTATTTCTTCGAACCAACAATCATTGAACTTTCAGATAATAGTCATAAATTAGCACAAGAAGAGATTTTTGGACCTGTTGTTGTTGTTGAAAAATTCGAAGATGAAGAAGAAGCAATTAACATTGCTAATGATTCAGAATATGGTTTAGCTGGTGGTGTCTTCACTACAAACTTACTTCGTGCATTAAATGTTGCAAAAGCAATTCGTACTGGACGTATTTGGGTTAATACGTATAATCAAATTCCAGCTGGTGCGCCATTTGGTGGTTATAAAAAATCTGGTATCGGCCGTGAAGTTTATAAAGATGCAATTAAAAACTATCAACAAGTTAAAAACATCTTTATTGATACAAGTAATGAAACAAAAGGCTTATACTAATTAAAATATAATTAAATAGTTTAATAAATGTTTTGAAATGTCGACAAAGGTGTATACTTTGTCGGCATTTTTTTATGAAGTATGATTAAGAAATAGAAAAGTATGACGGATTTTATTTTGAAGTTGTATAGTCCTCTTGGTAACCCCAATTCAACTTATATGAAGGCTTTCTGATGAAAATCTAAATATTAAGATCTTCAAACTGAAATCAAAATTTAATATAAATTGTATTTTCAATTTAAATATTGGTGGTTAATATATTATAAATACGTCTTTATATTTTAAGTTTGATAAAGTTTAAATACATTATATATTTTGAAAAGGAAAAATGATGAAACGTTTAAAATTTTTAGTTATTTATTTAGTTATTACAATTATAGTAAGTGGTTGTTCAAACATTGACAATGTAAAGCATCCTAAAGAAGCATATACACCTAAGTCATTAACTGTTGGGTTTATCCCATCTCAAAATGCTCAAATTCTTAACGCTAAAGTAAAACCTTTGCAACAATTATTATCTGATGAGCTGGAGGTTCCTGTAAAAGTACATATAGCCACAAATTATAATACAATGATAGAAGGATTGAAATCGAAAAAAATCGATATTGCTTTTATTTCTCCTGTTTCTTACACATTAGCTCATGATGCTCATGCAGCAGATGTATTGTTAAAGTCAAAAGGTTACCTAGTAGATAATAAAGGGAATCAAACACATCACCTTGTAGATTACTATCGATCTCAAATTGTGGTTCGTAAAGATAGTAATATTAATCATTTAAAAGATTTGAAAGATAAGAAGATAGCATTGCAAGATGTGGAATCAACGTCAGGATATATTTATCCTTTAGCAACATTAATGGAAAAAGGAATAAAAAAGTCTGATATTCAAATTCAACAAGTGAAAGGTCATGATCAGGGATTAATTGCATTATTAAATCATGATGTAGAAGCTGTTGCTACATATCAAGATGCTCGGGCAGATTTAAAAAAAGATGATCCCGATATTTATCAAGAAACTAAAGTGATTTATCGTACAAAGAAAATTCCTAATGATACCATTTCAGTACGTAATGACATGAGTAACAAATGGAAAAATAAAATTAGTCAAGCATTCATTAATATAAGTCATACAAAAAAAGGTAAACAGATTATTAGTGATATTTATGGTCATCAAGGTTATGAAAAAGCAAAAGATAGTGACTTTGATACTGTAAGAAAATATCGAGATATTGTAGATTAAAAAAGGTTGGATGATTGTCATCCAACCTTTTTTAATCAGGAACCACACTCACATCTCCATGAATAGTCATACTAAAACCTTCAGGTGATGTTAAATTTGTTTCTTTAGCGTGAGGTTGATAGATATCAATATGTGTTAATCCATAAGTGTTTTTATTGTCTGGATTCACTTGATTAGATTGCCATGTATTCACAGCAATGTGATGATGATAGTGTTGTGTAGAAATAAATAAACTTTGAGGGAGATTTGAAATATGTTCAAAACCAAGTTGATCAATATAGAATTGACGAGCCTCTACCAAATTATGTGTTTTTAAATGGAGATGTCCTAGTTTTCCATCTGATGGAAAACCTTGCCAACCATTTTCAGTACGATGTGAAATTAAATCTTGTGCATCAACTTCAAGAGTATCCATTTTAATAAAGCCATTCTCCCATTCCCAACCACTAGAAGGGCGATCTTGATAGACTTCAATACCATTACCTTCTGGATCATTGAAATATAGTGCTTCACTTACTAAATGGTCACCGCCACCAACAGGCTGATTTAAACTACTCATATGATATAGGAAGTTAGCTAAATCTTGTCGTGAAGGTAATAAATAAGCGATATGAAAAAGGCCAGCTTCTCTAAATTCAGGATGACGTCCATGATCTAAAAGATGAAGCGTTAACGTGTGACCATGTTCTCCAACATTAAAAATAGTTTGTGTGCCAGTTTTCTTTTTAATAGAAAAACCGAGTACTTCAGAATAAAAGTGATTCATTTTGTTTAAATCTTTAACATTTAAAGTGACGTTCGTCACTTGCATTGCTTCTTTTGAATGAAATGTAGTCATGTATCATAGCCTCTCTTTTTTATACTAAGTATATTAAATATACTAGAATAGTTACTAAGAGACAAGATAAATAACTTGATTAAAAAAGAGGCTGGGACATAATTCCTAACAAAATAGCCAGTA
Organism: Staphylococcus sp. HMSC072H03; assembly: GCF_001809305.1. NCBI lineage: Bacteria > Bacillati > Bacillota > Bacilli > Caryophanales > Staphylococcaceae > Staphylococcus > Staphylococcus sp. HMSC072H03. The sequence continues at coordinate 130,140 of NZ_KV796914.1, read as the reverse complement.
AATGAGTTTATTATAAATT
>NZ_KV796914.1:129011-130021 GCF_001809305.1 Staphylococcus sp. HMSC072H03 | reverse complement strand
ATTCATTTACTGGCTTCTTTATTTACAATACTACGTATTGTTGGCTCGCTTTCTTAGGGGACAGCTTCAGCCTGTAGTCTTCAGCTTGTCCTGTTCCCTCAAGAGTCTCGCCAAAATACTTTGTATTTATATGTAATTTTACATTGAAATACTTTAAAAAAATAAGGCCCTTTCGTATAATTTAATAAATATCACTAAACTAAATTAACGAGGTGCCTTATGTATAAAGATTATAACATGACTCAACTTACTCTACCATTGGAAACTTCAGTTCTTATCCCCACAAATGATATGTCACGACATGTCAATGATATTGTAGAAACAATTCCTAAAACTGAATTCGATGAATTCAGACATCATCGTGGTGCAACCTCATACCATCCAAAAATGATGTTAAAAGTCATTCTATATGCCTACACACAATCTGTGTTTTCAGGTCGTAAGATAGAAAAATTACTTAATGATAGCATCCGGATGATGTGGCTATCACAAAATCAAAAGCCTTCTTATAAAACGATTAATCGATTTAGAGTCAATCCAAAAGTAGATGCTTTATTAGAATCATTATTTATTCAATTTCATAGTCAGTGTTTGAAACAACATCTTATAGATGATCAGGCCATTTTTATTGATGGTACGAAAGTTGAGGCGAATGCCAATCGATATACATTTGTATGGAAAAAGAGTATTCAAAACCATGAGACAAAAATGAATGAAGATTCTAAAGCACTCTATCATGAATTGATAACAAATAAAATCATACCTGAGATTAAAAAAGATCACGATAATGACTTAACAAAGGAAGAAATAGATTTGATTGGTAGTCATTTGGATAAAGAAATCGAAGATTTAAATCAACATATCGATAATGAAAAATGTACTAAAATAAGAAAACAAATACGGCTCAAAAGAACTAAAATTAAACAATACAAAAAGCAAATTAATGATTACTCTGGGCGAAAGCATAAATACGACGTCCAAAAATCTATTTTAAAGGATAGAAATAGTTA
>NZ_KV796914.1:128291-128911 GCF_001809305.1 Staphylococcus sp. HMSC072H03 | reverse complement strand
GAATATATTGTAGCTGATGCAGGTTATGGTAGCGAACCCAATTATATGGCAATTATAGATGATTTTAATCGAATACCACTTATAACCTACGGTATGTTTATAAAAGATAAAACTAAAAAATATAAAAGCGACATCTTTAACACTCAAAATTGGGATTATGACGAAATTAACGATGAATATATTTGTCCAAACAATAAGCGATTGGGTTTTAAAAGATATGCCTATCGCCATGATAAATATGGGTTTAAGAGAGACTTCAAATTATATGAATGTGATGATTGTTCAGAATGTCCTCTGAGACACCAGTGCATGAAATACAATTCAAAAACGAATAAAAAAATAATGAAAAATTATAATTGGGAATATTTTAAAGCCCAAATTAATAAAAAGCTTTCAGAACCAAAAATAAAAACCATCTACAGTCAAAGAAAAATTGATGTGGAGCCTGTTTTTGGATTTATGAAGGCTATTTTGGGTTTCACTCGAATGTCCGTTCGAGGGATAAATAAAGCCAAAAGAGAACTAGGATTTGTGCTAATGGCACTTAATATAAGAAAAGTAACAGCTCAACGAGCTGAAAATAATCAAAAAAATTATAAAAAAGACAATTTCTATATTAT